>JAHEEL010000023.1 GCA_024640745.1 Actinomycetes bacterium | reverse complement strand
CGTATCGACGTGGTGGGGTCGCCCGTCGGATAGTGGAGTTCCGGGACCTCGATAGGAACCTCATAGAACGCGCCGAGTTCTCGAGCAAGGCCGTAGACCGACATGCAGTCCGGCCGGTTGGGCGTGATCGTGACATCGAAGACGACATCACCTTCCGGAAGGAGAGACCGGAAGTCTTCTCCGATCCGGCCGGCGGCCTCCGGGTAGTCGTCGTTCAAGACCATGATTCCGGCGGCGTCCTCTCCAACCTCCAGTTCGGACTCCGAACAGATCATGCCGTTGGAGGTCACCCCTCGGATTGCGCGTTGGGTGATCTCGAAATCGCCCTGCAGCACCGAGCCCGGTTTGGCCACCGGCACAACGGCGCCGGCTTCGAAATTCCACGCCCCGCAGATGATGTCCAAGTGTTGGTCCCCGACATCGACTTTGGTGACTCTGACCTTGTCGGCGTTCGGGTGGGCGCCGACCTCGAGGACTCTCCCGATCACGACGCCGTCGAATCGAGTCTCGATCCGCTCCCAGCCCTCGACTTCATGACCGAGGCTCTCGAGGGCCTCTGCGATCTGCTCGGGGTCGTTGGTCGGGAGGTCGATGAACTCCCTGAGCCAGTCGAGCGTGAACTTCATCGGTACTGCTCCAAGATGCGCCGGTCGGGATCAAACAAGTGCCGCAGATCGGTGATGCCGTGGCGGACCATGGCGAGGCGATCGGCCCCCATGCCGAAGGCGAATCCGGTGACCTCATTGGGGTCGTACCCCACTGCGTCGAAGACAGCCGGGTTGACCATGCCGCAGCCGAGAAGCTCCATCCACCGTCCATTGTCGAAGACGTGCATCTCGGCCGACGGCTCGGTGAATGGGAAGTAGTGAGGGATGAACTTGACTCGGGTCTCGGGTCCGAGGAATTCGTGAGCGAAGTGCTCGAGCGCTCCCTTGAGATCCCCGAACGTGATGTCGCGATCGACGGCAAGACCTTCGATCTGGTGAAAGACGGGCGAGTGCGTCGGATCGAACTGATCGCGCCGGAACACGCGCCCAGGCACGACGAGGTAGACCGGTGGGTCGTGGTCTTCCATGTACCTGGCTTGCATCGGGGACGTGTGCGTGCGGAGTAGCACCCCCTCGGGATCGTCGCCGTAGTCGAGGTAGAACGTGTCGCTCTCGAACCGAGAAGGATGGGCGGCGCCGAAGTTCAGCGCCGTGAAGTTGTAGAACTCGGTCTCCGCTTCTGGCCCGGTTGCGGCCGTGTATCCCATGGCGACAAAGATGTCGACGATCTCGTCCATCACCTGCTGAATGACGTGAGTCGTGCCTCGAGCCGGGACGCGACCCGGCAACGTCACGTCGACCCGGTCGGCGGCGAGCGCCTCGGTCGCTTCTGCCGCCTCCAGGGTCGTGCGCCTGGCTTCGAGCAGGGAGTCGATCTCGACGGCGACGTCGTTGATGGCGCGGCCGAGCTCACGGCGTTCTTCGGCCGGCACGGTCCCCAGGGCACGGCGGCCTGCAGCGATCGGCGAGCGTTTGCCGGTGAGGTCGGCGGCGAGATCGTCGAGGTCGCCGACCGACGTCACCGCGGCGATGCGCCCGGGCGCTTCCGCGCGGAGGCGTTCGAGCGTTTCGTTGATTTCCATGGGTGCTGGGAGATTAGTGGTGGGTTCCACGCGGCCTGCTCCTGTCGTCGGCGAGTTTCGACCGAGCGCGAAGACGCCCGGAACGAGGTCCCGGGCGCTGTTGGTACGGTGCTGGTCAGCCGCGTCCGTGCGCCCGGGCGGGTGGGCCCGTAAACGCGAATCGGATGCTGCGGGTTGCTCTCACCGCGATGAGCGTAGAGGACCTGACGCGTTGCGCAAGGCCAATGACCCGCCATGCCGTGGTCCGGCGATTGCACAGTATGCTGCTCAGCAATGCGACTCGAACTGGCGAAACGCACCGACCTTGCGCTCCGGGCCCTGCACGAGCTCTGCACGTCCGGTGGACGCGTCGCGGGAACGGAACTGGCCGACGCGCTCGGGACCACACACCAATACCTCCCACAGATCATGTCGCCGCTCGTTCGCCGACGGTGGGCGACGTCCTCGCCGGGCCCGCGAGGCGGCTACCAACTCGAAGTCGGGCTCGACGGCATCTCGGTGCTCGAGCTGATCGAAGTCATGGAGGGTCCCACCGACACCGACACGTGCGTTCTCAACGGCGAGACCTGTGACGCAAGCGACCCGTGCGCAATGCACGTCGCCTGGTCTCGAGCACGCGACGCTCTGCTCCTCGAGCTCTCTTCGATATCTCTCGCCGACGCGTCCGGCGATTGCTGAAGTCGAGTCGTTCCCGACCGCGGCCGAGTAGCCGACGACCTTCAAACACCCCTGCGTCGTCGCCAGCGTTCCTCCGCGTCCCCCCGCCGTTCGGATGGGGGACGGCTTCTGTGGCCTAGTAGATGTCGTTCGCTGTGTTGTAGACGTTGAACTTCCCGGTCGGCGTGACGAGCCAATCGCCGATGATTCGGAGCTTCTCGGTGAGGCTCGCATCGTCGTAGATGATGATCTCGCCCTCCTTGTCCCACACCGAGACCCAGACCTCTTGTCCGGTCTTGTCGTATTCGAAGTGAACGACGCGTCCGTGGTCGGCTGCGGGGAAGCAGGTTTCGAGTTCCGCGGATTCCTTGCCGTAGACGCAGATCTGGTGGCTCTGTTCCACGTCGTTGGAGAGTGGCGTATCCATCCAAACCCACGGGGATTCCGGGTGCGTCTTGAGGAACAGGCTTCCGGTTCCCGGCAGCTCGACCTCCCGCACGACCTGCCACGCGTGCTCCGGCCGGCCCTCGGGATCGGCGCCAATCAGCGTCAGCTTCCCTTCGCCGATGTGCGTCGTCGCGTAGACCCAGCCGAACTGCGGGTCGACCCAATTGGCACCGCGACCTGGATGGGGTGTGTCCCCGGTCTCGACCCCGGCGACGAGCTCCTGCGTCTTGACGTCGACCACCATCAGCTTGTTCTTCGCGTTCGCCGCCGTAATGAAGTAGCGCCCGGTGTGATCCCAGCCACCATCGTGGAGGAACAGCTCGGCCGGGATCTTCTTGACCATCGGGAAGTCGGGCTGCGAGTAGTCCACGATGCCGACATACCCGGATTCCTTCAGACCCATCACCCACACCGGATCGAAGTGCGAGGCAACGATGGCGGCGACGCGGACCTCTTCGAGAGGGTCACCGTAGATATCGTCGCTCAGCACATCGTGCACCGCGAGCGGCTCGAGCGTCTGGCCGTCGTAGACGACGTACTGCGGCGGCCAGTAGCAGCCCTCGATGATGTACTGGTCTTCGAAGCCTTCGAACTTGCTGCCGTCGACACTCCGAGCGTCATAGCAGCCCTGGACTTGCGCCACGATCTGGGGTGTCTCCGTCCAGAGATCGATCATCGTCACTCGACCGTCGCGGCCGACCGCAAGGAAGTAGCGACCGGTCGCGGATGATCGAAGGATGTGCACGGCGAAGCCCGTGTCGATGACGGCAACCTTCTCGTGCGTGGCGGTGTCCATGACCGCTACCTGACCGGCGTCGCGAAGAATGATCCCGGTGAAGTTGGTCCAGTCGCGTTCGGTCTGGGGCTCGGTCGGCCGATCGGCCATCGGGACCAGGAGGTTCCACGATGCCGTGATCTCGTCCAAGTCGAGTGCAGGAGGCGTCGGTGGAGGGAGCTGCACGAAGTTCGCCATGAGCTCGATCTCCTGAGGGGTGAGAATCCCGGCTTCGCCCCACGCGGGCATGCCCCCCGGAAGACCGTTCGTGAGGATCGTCGTCAGCCCGGCGGTGCCGATCTCCAGCGTGCGTTCCGGCTGGATGGACGGGCCCGTGGCACCAGCCCGCAGGGTGCCGTGGCAACCGGCACAGCGGTTGAAGTAGACGTTCGCTGCCTCATCGAACTCGCTCGCGGTCAGACCACGCGGCCCCTGGAGTGCAGCGGCCGGCGGAGCACTCGCCGACGTCGATTCGAGATACGCCACGATCTCGCCGACCACCGGCGACTCGAGACCGAGCGTCGGCATCGCGCCGGTGTAGATCTCGGCGGCATCGGCATCGACTGCGGCGAAGGACTCCGGGTCGGTGATCCACTGCCGCAGCCAGTCGGGGTCTTGCACTTCGGCGATACCGGCAAGGTCGGGCCCAACGAGTGGGCCGCCGCCGATGGTGTGACACACCGCGCATGTCTCCTCGAAGGCTTGTTGCCCCGCGGCGACCGCCGATTCGGTGTTCGATGTCGCGTCGCCGGGGTCCGAAACCATGACGACGCGCTCCGGCAGCACCTGTGTGCAGGCCGCCACCACCAGTGCGGAAAGGCCGAGCATGATTGCGAGCGTCAGGCGGACGATCGTTGTCCTGGACATCGCTACTCCTGAGATGTGTCGACCCCTTCGCCGGGTTCGCGGTCAGGGTATTCCGATAATCTCAAGTTGTCCAGTTACTGTCTTGGGATCTTACCTTTGCGCGATTCGCTTCCCAGCGCGTACATGGCGATCGCGCCCGCCACCGCCGCGTTCAGACTCTCGAACCCCTCGGTCATCGGGATCGTCACCGCTGCCCGGCACCGCTCGACCATGTCGCGGGGTAGTCCGTGTGCCTCGCTTCCGACGAGGAGCGCAATCGGTTCCCGTGCTGCGATCGCTTCCGGTGCCCCGCCCCCGGAAGCGATCGTGGCGATCGGTGCGAAACCCATCTCCACGAGCTCTTCGAGACCCGTGCTTGCGATCGCCGGGGCGGTGAGTTGCGCACCGGCACTGGCCCGCAGCACCTTCGGGCTCCACGGGTCCGCTCCACCGATTCGCGCAGCCTGCCAGCCGAGCGCCGCTGCAGTCCGGATCAGCGTCCCGAGGTTGCCGGGATCGCCGACTTCAACGGCGACCAGCGTTTGACGGACCTCCAGGTCTCGATCGGGCGGCACGGGAATCACAGCGACCGGATCCTGAGGCTCGACGGTGGTTGCCAGTACCTTGAGGACGCCAGCGGACACTTCGAAGACGCGCGACCCCGCAGCCTCGCAACGTTCGACCAGCGGTCCGGGTTCGACCGCAAACACGTCTTCCGGGACGATTCCGCCCGCGAGGGCCGCCTCGATCAGCGCCGGCCCTTCCACGAGCGTCTTCCCCGTCCGCTGTCTCTCCCGGCCGCGGTGGAGGCGGCGTACCGCTTTGACGCGGTCGTTGGCCGTCGACTCGATGCGCATCAGACGCACGGAGACCCCGCGCATGCGGGGCCTCCATCTTCTCGATACGGTCGTCCGGGCAGGATCACTCGGAGATCGCCGCTCCCGCAGTCTCGACCAGCGCCGAGAACGCCGTCGGGTCGTTCACTGCCATCTCGGCAAGCATCTTGCGGTCGACGTCGATATCGGCTGCCTTGAGCCCTGCCATGAACCGGGAATAGGTCGTCCCGTTCAAGCGTGCCGCCGCATTGATCCGCTGGATCCAAAGTCGACGGAACTGTCCCTTGCGCGCCCTCCGGTCCCGATGCGCGTACTGCATCGAGTGCATGACCTGCTCGCGTGCCGTGCGGTACCGACGGCTCCGAGCGCCCCCATATCCGGAAGCCCGGTCCATGACCTTGCGGCGCTTCTTCTTCGCGTTGATCGAACGCTTCACACGTGCCATCGAATGACTCCTAGTTCCCCAGCAGGCGGTTCATGCGCTTCTCGTTCCCGCCTTCAAGGATCTTGTTGCCCTTGACGCGGCGCCAGCGCGCCGGCGATTTCTTGTGGCGGTTGTGGCCGCGCCACGCCTTCGTGGTCCGCACCTTCCCGCTGCCGGTGCGCTTGAAGCGTTTCGCTGCACCTTTGTGCGTCTTCATCTTGGGCACGTTTCCACTCTCCTACTCGTCCGCCTCGTCGGTATCGATCGCCTCAGCGACCTCCGGCTCGATAGCGGCTTCATCGTCTTCTCCTACTCGACCGGCATTGCGCACCGGAGCGAGGACCATCGTCATCTGACGGCCCTCGAGCCTCGGCGCGGTCTCCACCTCGCCGTAGTCTGCGACGCTGTCGCGCAGCCGGCTGAGGATCTCGGTCCCGATCTCGGGATGCGTCACCTCACGCCCACGAAAGCGCATCGTGACCTTCACCTTGTCGTTGTCTTGGAGGAACCGAATGACTCGCAGGCGCTTCACTTCGAAGTCGCTTGCCCCGATCTTGGGACGGAACTGGACTTCTTTGACCACCGTGCGTGTCTGCTTCTTCCTCGCTTCTCGTGCTTTGACGGATTGCTCGTACTTGAACTTTCCGTAGTCCATGAGCCGAACCACCGGCGGCCTGGCTTCAGGAGCGACCTCAACGAGATCCAGCTCCAGCTGTGCCGCAAGCCACCGTGCCTCTTCGATCGACTTGATACCGATCTGTTCGCCGGCCGGGTCAACGAGGCGCACCTCTTTCACCCGGATACGTTCATTGACCCTGGGCTCCTTGATCGGAGTACCTCCTGCTCGTTCGTGTCGACGAAGCAGGCGCCCGGTGCCAAAGCAGAAGGCAGCACGACGCGAGTGCTGCCTGAGTATGCGACCCGGTTCACCTCGCGGCGGTGACAGGGTGGGAAGCAGGCGCCTCCGCTTGCGTCGATTGTCGACGAGAGAGTAGACCCGGCCGCGGGATAGTTCAATGCGGTGCAGAGATGAGAGACGCTAGACACGAGACACGAGACAGAACGCCGGATACCTCGGTTTGGTGCCTGAGCGTCTTGGATCGAGCGTCTTGGATCGAGCGTCTTGGATCGAGCGTCTCGGGTCTAGCGTCTCGGATCGAGCGTCTCGGATCTCGAGTCTCGGATCTCGAGTCTCGGATCTCGAGTCGCTTCAGGGCGTTCGCGGTTCGAATCGCGGCCTTGGCCGCCTCTCCACCCTTGTTGTGCTCGTCGGGTGCGCTTCGAGCAAACGCATGCGCGGGGTCGAAGACGGTGAGAACGCCGAACGCGACCGGCACACCGGTGTCGAGCATGACCCGCATCAGCCCCTCGGCGGCGCGTCCAGCGATGTGCTCGTAGTGGTCGGTTTCGCCCCTCACGACGGCACCAAGCGCGATGACGGCGTCGTGTCCTGCGTCGGCGAGGCGCCGGGCGGCCAGGGGTAGCTCGAAGGCCCCTTCCACGTTCACGATGGTCTCCGCGTCGCCCCCGGCCGCCTCGAGCACATCGAGCGCGCCACGCAGGAGGCCATCGGTCACGGGCTCGTTGAACAGCGAACGTGCGATGCCGACTCGAAGTCCTGCTGCGTCGAGGGCGCCGCGAATCGGTTCGTTCATGCCTCCACTCCGAGGTGGCCGAGCTTGCCTTCCTTGGTCTGGAGGTAGAACCGGTTGTAGCTGTTCTCTCCGACCCACAGCGGCACGCGCTCGGTGACTTCCACTCCGAAGCCCTCGAGTTGGTGGATCTTGTCCGGGTTGTTGGTGATGAGCCGGACGCTGGAGACCTTCAGGTCGTGGAGAATCTGTGCGTCCACTCCGTAGTGCCGGCTGTCGACCGCGTGACCGATCTGCTCGTTCGCCTCAGCGGTATCGAGACCCTGCTCTTGGAGTCGGTACGCAGCGAGCTTGTCGGTGAGGCCGGTGCCGCGGCCCTCGTGCGTCGGGTTGTAGACGATGACTCCCTCGCCTTCCTTGGCAACGAGCGCCATCGATTCTCGGAGCTGCGCGCCGCAATCGCAGCGAAGACTTCCGAACACGTCGCCGGTGAGGCACACCGAATGCAGTCGGGTGAGCACATCGTCGTGACCCGCTACGTCGCCGAGCACGAGGGCGATATGCTCGGAAGCGGTGTCGTTCGCCCGGTAGCCGAAGGCGCGGAAATCGGCCACCTCCGTCGGCAGCGAAGCCTCGGATACTCGGGTCACCAGCGCTTCATTGCGCCATCGATAGGCGACGAGGTCTTCGATGGTGATGATCGGTATGCCGTGTTCCTCTGCGAAGGCCATCAGGGCATCACCTCGAGACATCGTTCCGTCATCGTTGACGACCTCGCAGAGAACACCTGCCGGCGTCAGTCCCGCAAGGCGGGCAAGGTCGACGGCGGCTTCGGTATGTCCGGGTCGGACCAAGACACCTCCCGGCTGGTACCGCAGCGGGAAGACGTGGCCGGGACGGTGGAATTGATCGGCCGTCGCCGAGGGATCGACAGCAGATCGGATGGTGCGAGCGCGGTCGGCGGCTGAGATCCCAGTCGTTGTTCCCTCAGCGAGATCGATCGAGACGGTGAATGCCGTCTTGTGCGAATCCGTGTTCTCTCTCACCATCAGCGGGAGATCGAGCGCGTCCAGGCGCTCCCCGGTCATCGGGAGACAGATCAGGCCGCTGGTGTGGCGCACCATGAACGCGATGTGGTCTGAAGTGACCTTCTCAGCCGCAACGATCAGGTCGCCTTCGTTCTCGCGGTCCTCGTCGTCGACGACGAGGACCATGTCCCCACGACCCACCGCTTCGACCGCCTGTTCGATCTTGGCGTAGTTCATCCCCGTGCCTCCATCAGTCGTTCCACGTATTTCGCAAGAATGTCGGTCTCCAGATTCACCCGATCTCCTGCCATCCGAGTCCCGAGGACGGTGACGTCGAGGGTATGCGGGATGAGCACGATCTCGAACCACGGATCCGCGGCGTCGACGTCGGAGACCGCGGTCACGGTGAGGCTCACGCCGTCGACGGCGATGGAGCCCTTTTCCACCACGTAGCGGGCCAGGGCAGGCGGACACACCACCCTGATCCTTCGCGCGGCGCCCTCGGCTACAACGCTGCTCACCGTTCCCACACCGTCGACATGTCCCTGCACGACATGGCCGTCGAAGCGTCCGGCTGCGGCTGCGACCGGGCGTTCGAGGTCAACTCGAGATCCGGCTGCCAGATCGCCGAGGTTGGTGCGCTGCAACGTCTCCCCCACCGCTTCGACGGTGAAGTGGTCGCCATCGATCGCAATGGTGGTCAGGCAGACGCCGTTGATCGCGACGGAATCTCCGATCGAAAGCGTCGGGGCGGTACGCGGTGAATGCATGGTGAGGACGGCGCCACCATCCGTGGGGTCCGTCGCGGCGATGGTGCCGAGCTCGGTGACGATTCCGGTGAACATCACCCTCCACTCTCGAGAATGGCGTCAATCCGGAGATCCGGACCGAGCCTGCTGACATGGGTGATCGACAGATCTCGGGCGTCCAAGATCGTCTCGAGCCTTCCTGCAATCGCCGGTAGCCCGATGCCGGCTGCGAGCTTTGCTCCGAAATAGAGGACGATCCGATCCACGATTCCGGCTCGAAGAGCGGAGCCGGCGATCTTGGATCCGCCTTCCACGAGCACCGAAAGCACGCCCTCGCCGCCGAGGTGCTTGACGACGCCGACGAGGTCGACGCCGTCCCGTCCGGGCATGACGACAGGCTGATCGGGACCGTCGCATGGATGCGGCATCGGTTCCGGCGCGAAGATGATCGGTCCGCGTCCAAGCAGGGCGGCGGTTGGGGGGATTGGACGTCGTCCGGCAACGATGACCGGTCGAGGCTGCGGTCCGTCGTAGCCGTCGATCCGCACATCGAGGCGGGGGTCGTCGGCCAGGACGGTTCCATTCCCGACGAGCACGGCATCGTTCTCGGCCCGAAGTCGGTGAGCGTCGCTCCTGGCCTCCGGGCCGGTGATCCACTGCGAGGTACCGTCCGCAGCCGCGGATTGCCCGTCGAGGGTCATGGCGACCTTCAACGTCACCAGCGGCCTGCCGGTCGACCGGTGGTGGAAGTAGGCGGGGTCGTTGGATCGCACCGCAGCCTCTTCGATCCCGGCGATCACTTCGATGCCGGCGTCGCGCATTCGTTCGATTCCCATCCCGGCGACGCGCGGATCGGGGTCGACGACGCCCACCACGACACGCGCAACTCCAGCGTCGATCACAGCGTCGGCGCATGGCGGCGTTCGGCCGTGATGAGCACACGGCTCCAGTGTGACGACCAGCGTGGATCCCCGAGCGGCCGCTCCGGCTTCGGCAAGGGCCGCAGCCTCAGCGTGCGGCGTGCCCGCAGCGAGATGGGCGCGCTCGGCGAGAACATCACCGGCGGGGGATACCACGATCGCACCGACCCGCGGATTCGGATGCGGCATCGTTGCCTCGGTCAAGCCGAGCGCTCGCTGCATCAACTCATCCGCGCGGTGCGTTGGGAACAGATTGTCCTCGACGCGACGCGACACACGCCCTCCTTCTCCCATCCGGACTGTCACCGTCGGCCCCGGATTTTCACCGGATCCGCCCCGTGGAACGGGGGTCGCGGGCTTTCACCGCCGGTCGGGAATTGCACCCTGCCCTGAAGGGGGCTGCCTGAACAATAGCGGGATTTGCAGGGTGGCAGACCGGTTCTGAGTGGCCCGTCGCCAGATGCGCGACGCCCGACGCAGGACGCTCGACAAGAGACCGGGGCGGCTGTCTTGGGTCGATCGTCTCGGGTCTCAGGCCCTGCTACTCCGAGCCTGCTACTGGCGCCGGTCGATCGAGTAGGTCGACCCCGGCTGGCGCTTCGCGAATTCCTTCATCTCGGAGGCGATCGCCGACGCTTCCCATTCGGAGGCGATCGCCCGGTACTGATTGGTCACAACGCCCATCGAGAAAGACACGATCGGGAACGCGTGTCGCTCGCCGCGTCGATCCGTGACCTCGATGTACCCCTGAAGAGCATCGGCGGTGTCGTAGAAGTCGAGGATCCCATCATCGAACGTTTGGATGACGCTGCCGCAGAACTCATCAACCACCTCTGGGTCGATGACTGCGATGAAGTCGTCCCCTCCCACATGACCAACGAATGCATTGGGATCGCCGCAGGCCGCCGCAGCATCCGTCAAGGTGGTCGCGGTGAACTTGATCACGGTGTCGCCGCGCATGAATCCGTAGTGGTCGTTGAACGCCTTGAAGTTGTCGAGATCCCCGTAGACCACCGCGACGGGGCCGCGCGCCTCGATTCTGTGCTCGAGCTCTGCCGCGATCCGAAAGTTGCCCGGAAGGCCCGTCAGCGGCGACACATCCCGCATCTGCTGGGCGCGGCGGATGACCGTTCCGACGCGGGCAATCAGCTCTTCGACCGCGAACGGCTTTGTGATGTAGTCGTCCGCGCCGAGGTCGAGGCCCTTCACACGATCTTTCGCGAGAGCTCGCGCCGTGAGCATCACCACCGGAACGCTGGAAGTGGCCGCGTCATTGCGGAGGTGTCGGAGCGTTGTGAGCCCGTCCATGCCGGGCATCATCACGTCGAGGAGCACCAGCGCCGGCGGGTGCGCCGCGGCCATCTGCAACGCCTCGATGCCGTTCGAGGCGGTTGTCGTCTCGAAGCCCTCGCGCTCGAGGTTCATCTTCACGTACTGCAGGATGTCCGGGTCGTCGTCGACGACAAGGATCCGATCTCCCATGGTCCCTCTACTGGCCGATCGCGCTTCTGAGTCCCTGCACGGCGGCGACCGGGTCGGGAGCCCGGAATACCGACGTTCCCGCCACAAACACGTCGGCGCCCGCGTCCCGGGCCGGTCCGATCGTTTTCGCATCGATCCCGCCGTCGACTTCTATATCGGTAGCAAGTCCCGAGGAATCAACGAACTTCCTGACCCGCTCGATCTTCGGCAGCACGCTCTCGATGAACGATTGCCCTCCAAAGCCGGGGTGGACTGACATGACCACCACCATGTCGGCGAGCTCGATGAACGGTTCAATCGCCTCGAACGGCGTCGGCGGGTTGATGACGATACCGAACTCCAGCCCGGCGTCCCTGGCCAATGCCGCAACCGCCGTGGGATCGGGAAACACCTCGATATGCACCGTGGCAAGATCGCCGCCGGCCGCCTTGATGTCGTCGAAGTAGAAGTCGGGGTTGAGGGTCATGAGGTGGCAGTCGAGCTTGAGATCGGTCGTTGCGCGCACGGAGGCAATGACGGGCATGCCAAACGAGATGTTCGGAACGAAGTGGCCGTCCATGACGTCGAGGTGGAGCAGGTCGACGTGATCTTCGATCCGGCCGACATCGTCGGCGAGATGAGCGAAGTCCGCGGCAAGGATGGACGGGGCGATTCGAGGTGGCTTGATCACGATGTGCGAGTGTATCCGGTTCTCGTCTCGGTGAAACCTCTGGAGCCCCGGGATCGAGGTGACCGTGCGATCAGCGATCGATTACGGCGATGAACATGCCGTCCGACCCGGTGTCGTGCGGGGCGAGGAGCACCCCACCGTCGAGCCGGGCGCCGGGTATGTCGGCCGGCGCCCGAGCGTCCAGACCGGCGACCACATCCACGGTCTCCTCCGGCGTAACGGTGCACACCGAGTAGATCAGACGCCCCCCCGGCCGCACGAGCGCGAGCGCCGCCTCGACCATGCTGCGCTGAAGCAGTCCGGCTGCCGAGGCGCTGGTCGGATCGACCCGGTGCCGGATCTCTGGGCGTCGTCGCAGCGTTCCCAACCCGGTGCACGGCGCGTCGAGCAGGACCCGATCGAACGACGCTGCCCGGAACGGCGGGACGGCGGCGTCACCGATCACCCACGGAATAGCGACCTTCAGCCGCTCGAGTCGCCGTTGCGCCGTTGCGGCTCGCCTTGGATGGCGGTCCATGGCAATCACCATCCCAACGCCGTTGATTCGGTCCCAGAGATGCAGCACTTTTCCGCCGGGCGCAGCCGCCAGATCGACCACTCGGTCACCCGGACGCGGATCCAGAGCTGCGACAACCGCTGTGGAAGACGGGTCCGCGATGACCAGGTTGCCCGATGCAATCGCTTCTCGATGCTCCGCCACATCCTCCACCAGGAACGCATCCTCGATTCCGGGGATGCGCTCCCCCGGCGGCGCCCCGGAGCGTCTGCGCACGCCGACGCGCGTGGCCCGATTCGAGGCTTCGAGGAACGCACGCGCCCAGTCGTCGCCGTATTCCGCGACGAGGTCGTCGAAGAGCCACCCCGGGACCCCGTAGCGCAATGCCTCGCCCGGCGGACCATCCGGCAGCGCCGGTTCTCCGTGCCGAATCACGTTGCGGAGCACACCGTTGACGAATCCGGCCGCTCGCGGGTTGTCGAGCACGCGTACGCTCTCGACGGCCGAATCCACTGCAGCATGCGGTTCAGCGTCCGCGAATAGGATCTCGGCGACACCGATCCGCAGGACCGATCTGACCGTATCGTCGACCGGGCGGGAGATTCGCTCGTCGATCGTTCGATCGATGCGATTGAGATATCGAATGGCGGTGTACACGAGCCGCTGAACGAAGAGCACGTCTTGGCGCTGCAGGTCCTGCGTGCCGGTTCGGATCACCACATTCGAGTACGCACCCTCGTC
Source organism: Actinomycetes bacterium (assembly GCA_024640745.1). Classification (GTDB taxonomy): domain Bacteria; phylum Actinomycetota; class Acidimicrobiia; order Spongiisociales; family UBA5794; genus JAHEEL01. The sequence continues at coordinate 3,246 of JAHEEL010000023.1, read as the reverse complement.
CACGATCCGTCGCAGGAGATCGGCGGCAACGGCGCGCGCCTCAACGCCGCGCTTCATTCATCGGCCGGATCGATGCGCCCACCCACGCCCCGCCGCCCGTTGAGCCACGCGGTGCCGGACATCGGTGCCTTGCCCGCCGGCTGAATGATCTCGATGGTCAGGCTCCCCCCGTGGAACCCCATCACCGCGTCCCCGTTGAAGGCTGCGACGACGCCGGGGGTCACGGATTCCTCGGACATCGATGCGCGGTGCACGCGGAAGCGATCGCCGTCCATCTCGAACCACGCCCCGGGACGTGGGTTGAACGCCCGGATCGCTCGTTCGGCATATTCGACCCGCCACGAGGAATCCAGGCGGCCTTCGCTCCGCGAGAGCATCTCGGCCGCACTGACACCGGTCCTGAGTTGCGGCGCCGCTTCGAGCCGGCCGGCGAGGAGGTTGGGTATCACATCGTCGATCATCATCGCTCCGAGGTAGGCAAGCCGGCCGGTGAGCGAGCCGCCTGTCTCGTCCGATGCAATCGGCGTCTCTACGGCGGCGATCACCGGGCCGGTGTCGAGGCCTTCGTCGAGCTGCATGAGGCTGACGCCGGTCGTGTCGTCGCCGGCCAGGATCGCGCGTTCAACCGGCGCAGCCCCTCGCCATCGCGGCAGCAGTGAGAAGTGCACGTTGACGAAGCCCGCCGGCGTGGACGCAAGCGCTGCAGCGCTGAGGATCCGCCCATAGGCGACGACCACTCCGATATCGGCATCGGCATCGTGCAATACCCGTTCGGTCTCCGAGCGGGTCGCCGGCTGCGCAACGCGCAGGCCCCACTCCTGCGCTGCGAGCTTCACCGGCGGCGGGGATGGCTTGCCGGAACGGCCCTTCGCTCGGTCGGGCCTGGTCACCACTACGGCGATATCCGCAACGTCGACGAGCGCCGCAAGACTCGGGATCGCCGCTGCCGGAGTACCGAGGAAGATCGCCCTCATCAGATGGCGCCCGGTTGCGCGGATTCCCGAATTTCCCGGAGCGCTTCCTTCCGCATCCGGCGCGGCAGCCGATCGAGCAGCAGCAGGCCGCTGAGGTGATCGATCTCATGTTGGAGGAGTCGGCCCATCAGCTCGTCGCCGGCGTACTCAACGGGGTTGCCGTCGAGGTCGAAACCGCGAGCCCGCGCAAACGCGGGGCGGGCAAACTCCCACCATCGGCCGGGCACCGACAGGCAGCCTTCCTCGAACTTCCACTTGCCGGAGATTTCGATGATCTCCGGGTTCACCATCGCAAATGGGCCATCGCCGATGTCGGCGACGAAGACCTGCCTCGAGATGCCGATCTGCGGTGCCGCCAACCCCACACCCGGGGCGGCATACATGGTCTCGAGCATGTCGTCGGCAAGACGTCGCAGGTCGGGGCCGAAGTCGGTCACGGGCGATGTCCCCGTTCGCAGCACGGGATCGGGGAAGACGCGAATGGGGTAGATCGCCATTGGCAGGTCAGGGTACCGAGTCTGGTGACCAGTAGCCACATGAGCTGGGGACTAGAGATCGATCGGGTCGGCATCGACGCGGACCCGGAATCCACCGTCGCGTAGCGTGCCCACGGCCGAGCGAAGCCGAAGCCGCGTCCGCGCCAGATCCGCCCCTTGGATCAACCATCGCTGGCGCTCCCCATCGCTTGCGGGCCCGAGAAGGGTCGCCTCGGACGCTGCATCGGCCAGCATGGCATGGGCATCCGGTGCGTCGGTCTCGAGCGCGATCAGCTCGCCCACCGGCGGGAATCCTGTCTCCTCGCGTCGGGCGATGATGGAGGTCATGAACGGCATCGGGTCGCCGCTGCGCAGCGCGTCGAAGACAGGATGATCGGGTATCGAGGTTTGGACGACGGCGCGCCGCCCGCGACCCGGCTTCGCCGCGAGCACAGCGCGCACGAGGAGTCGGAGCGCATCCTCGCCGGCCCGGTAGTTCGGCGCCAGTATCCAGACGTCGGGGTCCACCACGATGACCAGATCAACCGGGGCGAGACCGGCAAGGTCCCGCTCGGTACCGACGCTGATACGCCGACCCGATCCGGTCGGCCCCACGTCTGACCCGAAGATGCGGCCGAGGTCTTCGACGATCCGCCGGACACCGGCTCCGAGCGCTTCGAACCTCGTGCCGCCGCAGTGATCGCACGCCGAACTGGACGCATTGCAGCGAGGACAATGCCCGTCGCGCTCGAGCATCGCATCACAAGTCGGACAGCGACGAAGCGTTCGACAGCGGACGCATCGGTAGGACGTCCCACGGCGCGGCACCAACGCAAGGACGCTCGCCGACTCGCCAGAGCCGGCGATTGCACGCCGCACCGATTCCGTGATTATGCCGTGGCTCTCATGCTCTGACGACCGATCCACCACTTCCACGAGGGGCCAGATGCGCCGTCGGGCGCGAATCATCTCGGGACCGGCCGCCACTGCCTCGGACGTCGGAACGGCTCCGGTGAGGAGGAGCGGGAAGCGTTCGATCGTCGATCGTCTTCGGAGCACGTCGCGCACGTTGTAGGTCGGCGTCTGCGGAGACTTGTAGCCCCGGCGGCCCTCATCGAGCACCAACGCGAGACCGAGATCGTTCGCGCCCCAGAACGCGACCTCTCGTGTCCCGATCACGAGGCTGCCGGTACCCCGAGCGAGCTTCGTCCACGCCACAGTCCGAACGGCGGCTGAATCCTGGCTCGTCGCAGTCAACACCCGCCTCCCCAGCGCCCGGCGAAGCCGTTCGGCCACGTCGGCGACTTCGACGACGGTCGGCGCCGTTACGACGACGTTGCGACCCGAGGCGAGCACAGGCCCGACGGCCGAGAGCGTCGCCGAGAGCGGATCTCCGCTGAGCACATATCCCGGCCGGGTGCGACCGGAGCGGGTCTGGCGCTCCCCCCATGCCGTCAGGGGTCCGGTCGGCACATCGACCTCCGACACGGCATCCTTGGGCTTGGCACGCGGGATGTTCGGCGGTGCACATCGGCTGAGCACTGTCGACAACGGCGCCACGTAGTGGGTCGCGACCCACCGAAGCGAACCGAGCATCGAGGCGTTGAACACTCCCCACGTCCCGGAGCGGGATACGACCGCTCGGAGCGGACGTTCGGGGGCTTCGTCGCCCAATGAGATGACCCAACCGCGGAGGGTGCGCCCGCCCACCGGAACGCGGACCACGTCGCCGATTTCTAGGGCCGGAAGATTGTCCGGGATCTCGTAGGTGAAGCCGTCGTCGACGGCGAACGACG
>JAHEEL010000179.1 GCA_024640745.1 Actinomycetes bacterium | reverse complement strand
CACTGTCTAGCGGATCGCCGCGGACCGGCGATGCGGTTCATCCATGTTTCCCGATCTCGCGACCGATGCGCATAGACTGGCCGATCTGTCGGACATACCCGAGGGGCCAGCCACGCGATGAAGCAACGCCAACACGACGCAGACGTTTGTGCGCACTGCCGCGCCAACCGTGAGGCACGGACCCAACTCGCCGATCGACCCGCGTGGGTGAAGGACTCCGTCTTCTACCAGATCTTCCCGGACCGATTCGCCAAGTCCGATCGAGTGCGCAAGCCAATCAACCTCGAGCCGTGGGACGCCCCACCGACCTTCCACGGCTACAAGGGCGGGGATCTCCTGGGTGTCGCGGAGCACCTCGACTGGCTCTCCGACCTCGGCGTGACGGCGATCTACTTCAACCCCATCTTCCGGTCGGCCTCGAACCACCGCTATCACACGCACGACTACTACCGCATCGATCCGATCCTGGGCACCGACGAAGACTTCGACGAGCTGCTGGCGGCATGCCACGAGCGGGGCATCCGCGTGATCCTCGACGGCGTGTTCAACCACTCGAGCCGCGGCTTCTTCCGGTTCCACGATGTCCTCGAGAACGAAGAGCAGTCGCCGTACGTCGGCTGGTTCCACATCAACGGATTCCCGCTCAAACCGTACGACATGGACGAACCGGCAAACTACGAGGCGTGGTGGGGGCTTCGGGCACTGCCGAAGTTCAACACCGACAACGCCGAGGCGCGCGACTACTTGATGCGCGTCGGCGAGTTCTGGGCGAAGCGAGGGATCGACGGCTGGCGCCTCGATGTCCCGGAGGAGATTCGCACCGAGGGCTTCTGGGAGGAGTTCCGCGAGCGCACCCGCGCCGTCAATCCCAACCTCTACATCGTCGGAGAGATCTGGTCGGACGCGGGCGGCTACATCGACGATGGCACCCGTTTCGACGGCACGATGAACTACCCCTTCACCACCGCAACGATCGCATTCACGGTCGGGGATCGAATCGACACGTCGACGATGATGGACAATCCTCACTATGACGTTGCCCCGGCGATCGACGCCTCCGGCTTCCGTCAACGCATCGAGCGGCTGCTCGCCCACTATCCCGATGCCGCAACGCTCGCGAACCTCAATCTGCTCGACTCGCACGACACGGCTCGCATCCTGTCGATTGCCTCGGGCGATGACGACGCGGTTGTCCTTGCGCTGACCTTGCTGCTCACCTTTCCCGGCGCGCCGAGCATCTACTACGGCACCGAGATCGGCCTCGAAGGAGGACTCGACCCGGATTGCCGACGGTCGTTCCCCTGGCAGCACGAAGGCGAGTGGAACGGGCGCATCTTCGATGCCACCAAGGAGCTCATCGCTCTCCGTCACGAGCATCCGGCACTCCGCAGCCGGGCCTACAACATCCTTTGGCCGCCCGACGACGGCGACGGTTCCATGTCATTCGCAGTAGAGCGTTCAGCTGGAGAAGACCGTTTGCTCGTGGTCGTCAACGCTGGACGAGAACGCGAAAAACAGTCGATCAACCGCGACCAGCTCAGGTTCGGTTCGGCAGACCGGGTGTGGGGCAACGCCGAACTCACCCCCGGAGCGAATCACACAACGGTCTCCATCCCGCCGCGCGCGGCAGCGATCTGGACACTGAGCAACTGACGGGACGGATAGCGCCCGGTCGGTGGCCGTTGCGTTGACACCCAGGCGCACACATTGGCGGCTGGAGCGGCGGAACGTCCGCGCAGATCGGACGTGCTATGGCCGAAGGACCCTGGCCGCGACCCGAATCGGCGGCAAAGGTTGGCCCAAGCCGGGCGGTGCCGATGCCTGACGATCCGATCACAATCGATGCGGAGTTCCATCCGCATCAGAGCAAGGATCCAGAACGACGCGTACCGTGGCTGATCGTGGCCGCCGTGGTGGCAGCCGGTGGCTTGTTCGGGTGGTTGTTGGCCTCGCCGTACTCAGCAGATTCCGACGAACCGGAATCTGCCGTTCTCACCTCCATCCCGACGCCAACCCCATCGCCGTCGCCCATTGCCGTGATCTCGGTTCCTGCGTCGGCACCGTCGGCATTGGCGGAGTTCTCCGAAAGCCTGTCAAATGCGGTTCCCGGGTTCACCGACGAGATCGTGATGCTCGCAACGCCGCCCGAGAGCTTCAAGGTCATCCGTTGGCTCCCGACGGAGCAAGCAACCAGTGCTGCATTCTCATTGGACCGGCTCGCCGAGTACGGCAGCTCGCCGGTCGGATTGGACGCATCCGGGCGGTGGTTTGCCGACATCGACCACGACGGAATCCTGACGGTGCACTCCATACCCGAAGCTCGCGCCTCGGGACGCGAGCGGGAGGCGGTCGGGCTCACCGTCGCCTCGGCTCGGTGGCATGACACCGACGCCGGCGCGCTCGCGTGGATCTCGTGCGGCCGGCCGCAAACCGCCCCCGCCACGCTCACGACCCTCAATGTCTCCGATCCAGAAGCAGCACCGATTGCCGTTCGGACGTTCGAAGAGAACTGCCAAGAGTGGTCCGGGGGCGCTTGGCTGGAGCGGTGGGGCGACGATGGCTTTCTGGTCGGGACGACGGTCGGTGCGTTCAGCACGACCCTGCTCGTCGACCTGGACGGAGGCGTCGTCGACGTCGAGAGCGCTGCCTCTGAGTTCGCTACGGATGCCGATGGTCGGGTGCGTTCGGTGATACCCGGCCTCGCCGATCAGGAGCCGGTTGCCGACGTTGCCTGGTCGCCGGACGGCACCCTCGCCGCGGTCGTCATCGACGAGCACTGGGACAACGAGGTTCCAAAGCTTCGCGTGACGCGCTTGGAGACCGGGCAGGCGCTCACCGAAATCGCCGAACATGACGCCGTCGTGTTCGCCATGACCTGGTCCACGGACGGCCGCTTCCTCATCTACGAACTGTGGAACTTCGACACGGAGACCGGTGCCCTTGCCTTCTACGACACCGTCACCAACGCAACCGTCCGCACTCCGGTTGGAGAAGTCATCGACGAGATCAGGACCGTTCGTTCTCCCTCATAGGCGTCCCCGCGACCGGGCCATGCCCGGCGACCGTGGCGGCAGCGAGGCCCTCCCGGGACAGATGAGTTTCTGTCACACACCCTTGATAGGTTGAAGCCATGAAGAACTCGATCCTCGATCGTGAGGTGAGGGTTCTCGGTGGAACGGCGGACCGGGATCTCGCTTCCGAGCTCCATGAACATCTCGATGGCCTGTTCGACGACCGACTCGAACACGCGGTCGTCGAGCTGAAGCACCTCAGGAAACTCAACGTGCCGCTTGCAGCACGCCTACACCACCACCGATTCGTAGATCTCTTCGTACTCGGCGGCTCGGGCGTCCCATGACCAGTCGTAGGTCATGCCGTTCATCTGGACGCGCGTCCATAGCCCCGGCATCGCCAGCCGGTATCGCATTGCGCGGCGAATGGTCTTCGTGAGCGACGGGTGATTGAACGAGCGGAACACGAACCCGGTTCCGTTCTTCGGGTCTTCGTCGATATCGAAGACGGTGTCCTCGAGACCCCCGGTGAAATGGGCGATCGGCGGTGCTCCGTATCGCATCGCGTAGATCTGCCCAAGACCGCACGGCTCGTACTGCGACGGCATGAGATAGGCATCGGCGCCGGCGAAGATGAGCCGGGACGCCGGCTCATCGAACGACACGCGGACCACCGCCTTTGGAAACTGCCGGACCCACGAGTCGACGAGAGGATCGAGGTCGCCGCTCCCCATGAAGATGAACCTCACTCCTTCGTCGACGAGCGTCGCCAGGTCGTACTCGATGAGCCTGAGGCCCTTCTGGCCCGACATGCGGCCGACGTTCCCGAGCACGAACCCATCCTCGAGGCCGTATGCCTTCAGCAGCGCTGTGCGCGACGCCGAACGATCCGACAGGTCGGCTGCCGAGAATGGCTGCGGCAGCACCGGGTCGGTCGCGGGATCCCAATCGTCCGTGTCAATTCCGTTGACGACACCGAGAATCGGCCGAAAGAGCCCGCGGATGATCCCACCGAGCCCGAATGACAGAGCGTCGACGTTCAGCTCGCGGGCATGTCCCGGGCTCACCGTGGTCGCCTGGGTTGCACCGACGATGCCCGCCTTCAGGAAGTTGGCCTCGCCGTACCACTCCATGTCACCCCCGAGCACCGATGCCTTCGGACTCAGACCGAGCAACTCGATCGCCGGACCGAGCGGGCCGATCATCGGGTAGGACGCGTTGTGGATCGTGAACACCGACGGCACCGGGGCGAGGAGGGCAACCGCTCCGACGTGACCGTCGTGCAGGTGCACCAGGTCGAATTCGTCGGCCAGGTCGGCCACGGCAAGCGAGAACCGCGCGAAGCGTTCCCAGTTGTCGTCGTATGAGGACCAGGAATCGGGGCCGTAGATCCCGGGCCGGTCGAAGGACTCGTCGAGCCAGAACAGTACATCGACGTTGCCATCGCGGTGTCGTCGCCATGGTTTGCCGGACACCTTGCGTCCCGGTGTGTCTGCTTCCCGGTAGGCCGGCACGGCGACGGTCACATCGTGGTCGGCTGCGACGGCATGAGCCAAGCCGGCAACGGCATTCCCCAACCCCCCCGTGCGAACGAAGGGAGCCAGCTCGGCAGAGGCGAAGAGGATCTTCATGGGGCCGCATCGTACC
>JAHEEL010000178.1 GCA_024640745.1 Actinomycetes bacterium | reverse complement strand
TAGTGCACATACGCGCCCTCGTCGACGATGATCAGCGTGCGCTCGAACTGCCCCATGTTCTCGGCGTTGATGCGGAAATAGGCCTGGAGCGGCTCTTCCAGATGAACGCCCGGCGGCACATAGATGAACGACCCACCCGACCAGACGGCCGAGTTGAGTGCCGCGAACTTGTTGTCGTTCGGCGGGATGATGGTCCCGAAATACTCGCGGACGAGATCCGGGTACTCGCGCACGGCGGTGTCCATGTCCGTGAACAGGACGCCCATCTCGGCGAGATCGTCACGGTTGCGGTGATAGACCACCTCGGATTCGTATTGCGCGGTGACTCCGGCCAGGTACTTGCGCTCCGCTTCGGGAATGCCGAGCTTTTCGTAGGTCTCCTTGATGGAATCGGGCACCATGTCCCAGTCCTTCGCCTGGCCCTCCATCGGCTTGATGTAGTAGTAGATGTCGTCGAAGTCGATCTCGTCGAGGGCGCCGCCGCCGACCCAATCGGGCATGGGCTTGCGTAGGAACCGTCGATAGGCCTTCAGGCGGAACTCGAGCATCCACTCGGGCTCCTGCTTCATCGTCGACATGTCGCGGATGATCTGCTCGCTCAAGCCCTTCTCCGGCTTGAAGACGTAGTCCTCTGCGTCGGACCAGCCGAGCTGATAGGCGCCAAGATCGATGTCAACGGTGGTCATAGTGCTGCGCTCCCAGGATTTCCACTATCGAGATAGTGGCATTCTACGACGCTCCGTCGTCGAATGGGTCGGTATTCGAACGGGCGGCCTCGCCGGGGCTGGAACGAGTGGGAGTGGGGAAGACCAGATCCGCCCCGGCGGGCCCCCCGCTACCAGAACAACGTACGGCCACACCCGTTCGTTCCCGCCTAGAACACCTCCTCGCACCACGGCTCGACATCGCCACGAAACATCCGACCGGCCACGGTGACCGCATCGTGCGTGCCCCGGATGCGTCCTGCCCCGGCGAGAGCGATGGCACTGTGACCACCGAGGTAGAGGCTGGCGAGGTCCGCGGCGTCCAGCCGCAGGTCGGTGGCCGTGCCCTCGATGCGTCGACAGACACCGCCACCGCCGGCCACCGTCAGCTCGAATGAGCCATCCGCCTCCGGGAGAAATGCGTCGGCGACCGTGAATCTGAGCGTGCCGTCGACGGAGTAGGTGCGCGCCTCGAGCGCCTGGACCACGTTGAGAATCCTGAGGTAGAGGGCGTCCCAGCGCCGGCGCGTCACCCGTCGGTGGTCGGGCACCTTCCATCGCAGCGCGTCGTCCACCGGGAGATTCCAGTACTTGATCTGCGGGAACAGGTCGATCGAGCTCAGGAATCGCCACAGGCCCGTGTGGGCGGCTGCCGTGGGGGCGATCAGTTCGCGAACCGACACCGTGCCGTTCGGGAAGCCCGTCTCCCAGTCGGCCTTCTGTCGATAGATCGCATAGCCGTCGCCCACCCCGGCAGTCTCTGCCAGCGCGAGGCGCAGCGACGAGAAACCTCTCCGGCGGCTGCGCGGATCTTGAAAGAGATGCTCCCACCACTTCTGGGACCGCGAGAGCATGCCGGGGCGGCGACGGCGCTCCTCGTCGTAGATGGGCGGAAAGAGCTGCATTGCCTCGTCGACGTCGACGAACCGCACCGATCCCGCATCGCCTTCAACGGACACGCGCTGCTGGTCCAACTCGATCTCATCGTGTTCTGTTGCGACACCGAATCCAAAGCGTCCGTAGATGAGGCTCTCGGAGGCCCACAGCCCGACCAGCGGCTCGCCTCGCCTCACCCCGTCGTCGAGGTGCTCGCGCATCATGGTGCTCAAGACCCCACGCCGACGGTGCGTCGGGGCCACGGTCACGACGGTCGTGCCGGCCATCGGGACAAGCGCACCGCCGGGCACCGTCACCTCGAACGGGAATCCGGCGAGCGTTCCCACGATCAGGTCACCGTCGAACGCTGCCACCGTTCGATCGAGCGGAATGAGATCTGCAAACCACTCGGGAGGGAAGTCCTCATCGTCGAGGTCCTCACCAAAGCCCGCCATGATCGCTTCCCGGAAGCTCACCGTCTCGTTCGCCGTGATGGGCCGGGTCGTGATCTCCATGATCGTCAGCCTACCGACCGCCCGGACAGCACCGGGACCGACGATACGCTGCTGGACCATCGCTACCACGAGAGGACCAAGTATGGAACCGGTTCGTATCGCCGTTCAGATTCATCCGCAGCACACGGACTATGCGGAGATCCGACGCGCCGTCACGCAGGCGGAGGACATGGGCGTCGACGTTCTCTACAACTGGGACCACTTCTTCCCCCTCTACGGTGGCGAACCCGATCCGGTGTCGGGCAAGCACCTCGAATGCTGGACGATGCTGGCTGCCTGGGCGGAACAGACCGAGCGGGTCGAATTCGGCGCATTGGTGACCTGCAATTCGTACCGCAACCCGGATCTGCTCGCCGACATGGCGCGCACGGTCGATCACATCTCGAACGGCCGATTGATCCTGGGAATCGGATCCGGGTGGTTCGAGAAGGACTACGTCGAGTATGGCTACGAGTTCGGCACGGCCCGAAGCCGTCTCGACGACCTCGATGCGGCAATGCCGAGGATCACGCGCCGTTTGGCACTGCTCGACCCGCCCCCGACACGATCGATCCCGATCCTCATCGGCGGAAGTGGCGAGAGAGTCACGCTGCGCATCGTCGCCGAGCACGCCGACATCTGGCACACGTTCGGCAGTGTCGAAACGATTGCCCACAAGTCCAACGTGCTCGACGAATGGTGCGCCACCGTCGATCGCGATCCGTCGACGATCGCCCGGTCGGTCGGGATCAAGCCGGAGCGACTCGATCAGGCGGACGCGTACGCCGATGTCGGTGTCACCGAGTTCACCCTTGGCGTCACCGGCCCGAACATCGACCTGTCGGTGATGCGGCCGTGGCTGGACTGGCGAGACACGAGGAACCGGTAGGGAGTGGCCGGGCGTAGAGACGCGAGACATGAGACGGTAGACATGAGACCGACCACCGTCTCAGGTCCCACGTCCCGTGTCTCGCATCTCCTGAACGAACCGGCGGACTGAGGGCGGGGCCACGACACCGTCCAGGTTCCTATCGTCCGGTTCAGGAACGCCCGAGACAAGGCTCAGCGGTATGACGCCGGCCCAGATCGGGAGTGCGTAGTCGTCCGGTTCGTCTCCCACATCCCTCTCGCTCACCTTGGCCGAGAACTCTTCGATCTGCACGGCGGCGAGCAGCGTCCCCTGGTCCTCATTGCGCGAGGGGTGGCGTGCCTCGGCCCAGCGCCCGGGCAGAACCGCTTCGGTGATCGCCTCAAAAGCGATCGCGCGCTCCTCAGGGGTATCAACGACGCGGGCGGAGCCCATCACCATCGCCGAGCGGTAGTGCATTGAGTGGTGGAAGACCGATCGTGCGGCAACGATCCCATCGAGGAGGGTCGCCGTAACCGCTACGTGCGCCCCGTCCTTCATCAACCGCAGCATCCGGCTTGCAGGCGAGCCGTGGAAGTAGAGCGTGTCTCCGACCCTCGCATGGATGGTCGGAATGACGAACGGCGCCCCGTCGTGTACGAAACCAACGTGACAGATCAGCGCCTCGTCGAAGATCGCATCCACCGTTGCGCGGTCGTAGCGCGCCTTCTCCGGGAGTCGCTTGACCCTCGTTCGATCCGTCGGTTCACCGATCATCGCGCAATCCTAGAGACGCGGAAGAGCACCGATCGGTAGACCGGTGCTCCATGCGCGTGGTCCGGGTGCTCAGGTCTGTTCGTCGACGATCTTCTTCGCTTGCTCGGCTCCAGAATCGATCTTGTCGCCTGCCTTGCCGCCCGTTGCCTTGTCGGCTGCATCGGCCGCCTTGTCGATTCCGCCTTTGACCGCTTCCTTGTTGCTGCCGACGGCGTCTTTCGCCTTGTCGACCATATCTCCGAAACCCATGGTCCCCTCCCTGTGATCTGGACGGCCGCATCGTACACAGGCCCGGGCTGCTCGGCGGATGCGGGCCCGGCAGCCTGGTTGTCAACGTCACTCACGGAGGGCGGCAATAGGCTGTGCAGATGAATCACCCGCTGCTGGCCAAGGTCTACGACACGGTCCTCGCACCGACGGAATGGTGGGGTGTTCGTGACCAGCGCCGCCGGTTGATGGACGGGCTTGGAGGGAGGCTGATCGAACTGGCGGCCGGGACCGGTCTGAACGTGCCGTTCTACCCGTCGGCCGCAGCCGAGATCCACGCTGTCGAACCCGATCGGCACATGCTCGTGCGGCTCCGCTCGAAGGCCGAAGCACGCAGGCCGGCTGCGCCGGTGTACGTCTATCAGGGGGACGCCCAGCACCTGCCGTTCGCCGACGGTGTCTTCGACGCTGCAGTCATGACGTTCGCGCTGTGCACGATTCCCGACCCGGTTCGGGCACTCGACGAGGCACACCGCGTCGTGCGTCCGGGCGGCGTGCTTCGATTCCTCGAACACGTCCGCTCGCCCAGCGACCGCACGGCTCGGTGGCAAGACCGGATCTCACCGATGTGGAGTCGGGTCTCCGGCGGATGTCGCCTGAATCAGCCTACCGACGTGATCCTGAACGGGACGCGTTGGGACGTCGACACGATGTGGCGGTCCGGCGGCGGCTCGGTGGTCGCCGGCCAGGCCTTCCGATTGTGAGGCGG
>JAHEEL010000177.1 GCA_024640745.1 Actinomycetes bacterium | reverse complement strand
ACCGTCCGTGTCGAGCATGATGTTCCCCGGGCTGAGATTGCGGTGCGCGGTCCGTCGCGAACGCATCTCGTTGACCTGTTGCCACAGCGCCGCAAGCACCTCATCGGTGATCTCATCGTCCGAGATCGCGTCGAACGTGCGTCCACCGATCGCTTCATAGGCGAGCAGGAGCGAACTCGGGCCCACCTCGGCGATGCTCACGAGGCGCGGAGTGTGCACACCGTCCGAATGCGCCTTGAGCGACACCACCGCCTCATGCTCAACGGCGCGACGTACCGAAGCGACCGTGCGCCGTTCGGTGCCGCGGAGCCTTGCGGTTCGGTAGATGCGATACATGGCATCGGCCGCCCGCTCTTCCGGCCCCATGACCTTGACGAAGAGGCGATCACCGTCCGCCGTCGTTGCGAAATAGGGCGTCGAACCCTTCGAGGTCACGTCGGCCCACTCGAGCCGACGCAGGCGGATCCCCGTCTTCGCCAGCGCCGCAATGATGTCGGAGCCCCGTGGTCGGCGATCTGGCGCAGCGAACACCAGCAGGACGGCGGCTCCGACTGCGTAGCCGAAAGCTACGACCACGAGGCCGTCCATCGGTGCACGGGTGCCGTCGATCGACCGGGCAAGCAGGAAGACGCCCAGCGTGACCCAACCAGCGATGCGCCAGCGCCGATTCACCCACGGAGCAAGCACTCCGAACCCGGCGGCAAAACCTGCAAGGTAGACCGCCGACGGAAATCCCGATGCCGCGACACACCCGCCGATCGGGCCGTCCGCTCCCTCGGGAGCACACACCCACGCCGGTCGGTTGATGGGGAGCTCGGGTTGGAAGACTCGGAGCAGGTCGGGCTCGAAGTACCAGACGATGAGGGCTGCGGCACCCGCCGCCGTCAGCACCAGGAGCAGCCGCCGATAGCGTCGCTGCCGGAGCATGAAGGACAGGATCAACAGCGGGAACAGCAGGGCGGCCAGTCGGACTGCCAATACGAGCGAGACCACAACGGGGCTCGAAAGCCCCGCCGCCACCCGAATCAGATCCGACGCAGCGCCCGTGCTGACATCGTCGAGCACTGCGCCAAGCACTGCGACGACGGACGCGACGAAAAGCGCCGCAAGCATCCGCAGCAGGTCGCTCGGCAGACGAGCGTGCTTGCGGCGCACCGGCTCGATGATCTCAACCGTCGGCGGAGCGTCGGACGGGTTCGTTTCGGATCGGGTCACGCCGCGCCCAACCTAGCGGCGCAGATCCGCGCCGGTGAAGCGTGGAGCGGTGCCCCCGCCATTTCTAGCTTCGTGCTTCGACCAGGGCTTCCTCAAAGGCCGTCAGCGTCTCGGCAACGTCTTCGTCGCTGTGCGCCGAGGAGATGAACCACGGCTCCTTGGCGTCGTCGACGGGCATCACACCACGATGGATCATTCCCGTGATCACCTCGGCGTAGAGGTCCCCGTCGTGATGCGCCGTATCGCGATAGTCCTTCAGTTCACGATCGCTGAAGAAGATCGAGAACATCGACGGAATTCCGATGATCGTCGCCGGCTCCGAGTGGTCGGAGCAGATCTTGGCAAGGCCCGACATGAGTGCATTTCCGACCTTGTCGATCTGCGCGTAGGGACCGCCCGTCGTCAGCTCGGCGATCGTTGCGATGGTCGCCGCCGCACCGATCGAGTTCCCTGAGTAGGTACCGGCCTGCATGACGCCACCCTCGGCCCAGGCCGACATCACCTCGGCTCGTCCACCCACGGCGGCGATCGGGTATCCGTTGCCCATCGACTTCGCGTAGGTCCCGATGTCGGGGACGATTCCGAAGTACTCTGCCGCTCCCCCCAGGCCCATCCGGAACCCGGTCTTGACCTCGTCGAAGATGAGCATCGACCCCCACTCATCGGTGATCGCTCTGAGCCCCTCGAGGTATCCGTCGATGGGCATGAGGCCAAAGAGGTTGCCCATCATCGGCTCTGCGAGAATCGCTGCAATCCGATGGCCGTCGCGTTGGAACAGCTGCTCCATGAAGTCGAGGTCATTGAACGGCGCGATGCGGATGTAGTCGCGGATCGTCGACGGCACACCCGACGAGACCTGATACGGCACCGGCGACCGGCGGCTTCCGAGGTTGCCCACCGGAGAACCGGCCGTCGAGAAGGCGACGTAGTCGTGGGCGCCGTGATAGGCACCCTCGAACTTGACGATGAGGTCCTTTCCGGTGACCGCCCGGGCGAGCCGGATGGCATGCATTGTGGCCTCGGTGCCGGTGTTCGTGAACCGCAGGGCGTCGAGCCACGGAATCGCCTTGAGCATCGCCTCGGCCGCCTCGACCTCGACCGCCGTGGTCATCGCGAATACCGTGCCACGCGACGCCGCCTTGGAGACCGCGTCAACGACGCTTTGGTGCCCATGACCGAGGATGATGGGACCGAATCCGAGCTGGTAGTCGATGTACCGCTTGCCGTCCATGTCGAAGGCGTAGGCGCCCTCACCCCGATCGATGACGAGCGTGTCGTCATCACCCCAGTAGCGGAATCCGCTCGAGACTCCGTTGACCAGCGCACTACTCGCGCGCCCGAACCATTCTGCAGTCTTGGGACCTTGAAGGCTCATGTTCTCACCCTTCCATGGGACCGGCGGCCGGGTGCCGCGAGTCGAACATCCACACGCGATCATACCGGTGACGCCACCGGCCCCGTCGACTGCCGGGCACCGGGCTGATCCGCTACATTGCGGACAACGTCGCCATACAGAGGAGACCGGCTTGGCCCGGGATCTTGACATCTATCTCGCAGGTGAGTGGACTCCGGGCACCGGGACGGAGACACGCGAGGTACGCAGTCCCGGCTCAGGTGAGCACATTGCGAACGTGCCGCTGGCATCCGCCGGAGACATCGACCGGGCCGTGCGTGCCGCACGTCACGCACAGGACGACTTCCGGCATTGGACGGCGATCGAACGTGCTGCGCTTCTCCACCGCATCGCGGATGCCGTTGCCGACAACATCGAGGAGATCGCGCGGATCCAAACGCTCGAACAGGGGAAGCCGTACCACGAAGAGTCTTTGGCCGACATTGCCGAGGCCAACCAGTATTTCCTCAACGCAGCGGAGGATGTGAAGCGGCTGACCGGCAGCGTCATACCGACCTCAGATCGCAACAAGCGGATGTTCACCTTCCATCGCCCGGTCGGCGTGTGGGCGGCAATAACCCCGTGGAACTTCCCGGTGACGATCCCGCTCGAGTACATCGGCCCCGGCCTCGCCGCGGGAAACGCCGTGATCGCGAAACCGCCGGACTTCACCGCATGGGGGCTCCTCGAGCTCGCGAAAGCGTTCGATGCCGCCGGCGTGCCCAAGGGCCTCGTCTCGATCATCCCGGGCGGTGGCGACGTCGGAGAGGCGCTCGTCACCCACGACGGCATCGATGCGATTGGGTTCACCGGCTCGTCGACGACGGGACGGCGAATTCTCTCGCAGATGGGTATCAAGCGCTCGGTGATGGAGATGTCGGGCAACGGCCCCACCATCGTGACGGAAGACGCCAACCTCGACGCGGCGGCGGAGCTGACCGTCTTCGGAGCCCGCTACAACGCCGGCCAGGTGTGCTGCGCCACCGAGAAGGTGATCGTCCTCGAATCGATCCACGACGAGTTCGTCGCACGCGCCCTCCGCCACATCGAACGCATCGTCCTCGGCGACCCGTTCGACGAGACCACCACGATGGGTCCCCTCAACAACCAACCCACTGCCCACAAGATGGATCGCCACGTCGCCGACGCGAAGGAACGGGGTGCAACCGTGCTCACGGGCGGGAAGCGAGCTGCCGGCTTCCCGACCGACCTCTACTACGAGTTCACGATGATCGATCGCGTGCCCGAAGATGCTTTGGTGTCGCGCGAGGAGACCTTCGGTCCGGTCCTGCCGATCGTTTCGGCGCGTGACGATGAGGAAGCGATCGCGATTGCCGGCCGGAGTGACCTCGGCCTCCAGGCGGCCGTGTTCACATCGTCGCTCGACAAGGCCTTCTGGTACACGGACCGCATCCGTGCAGGGACCGTGGTCATCAACGACTCCACCGATTTCTGGGAGACGTTCCAGCCGTTCGGCGGGGCGGCCGGCACCGCGTCGGGATGGGGCAGAGGGACGATCGACGACTTCACCGACCTGCAAACCATGGTGATCGACATAGGGAACGTGCAATGACAGCAGCCGTGAGTATCCGGGGTGTGACCAAGCGCTTTGGAAGCGACGTGACGGCCGTCGACGACGTTTCGCTGGATGTCGTCGACGGCGAGTTCTTCTCGCTGCTCGGGCCGTCGGGATGCGGCAAGACAACGATGCTGCGGATGGTGGCAGGCCTCGAATTCCCGACGGAGGGCAGCATCCAGGTCTTCGGAGAGGAGATGGCGCTGCGGCCTCCGAACAAGCGGCCGATCAACACCGTCTTCCAGTCCTACGCCCTCTTCCCGCACATGAACGTGGAGCAGAACATCGCGTTCGGTCTGCAGATGCGCAACGTCGAAAAGAGCGAGATCACCGCTCGAGTGACGGAGGCAATCGAAGCGGTCCATCTCGCTGGAATGGGGAAGCGCAAGCCGAACCAGCTCTCCGGCGGTCAGCAACAGCGTGTGGCGATCGCCCGGGCGCTGGTCAACCGGCCAAAGGTGCTGCTGCTCGACGAACCGCTCGGAGCGCTCGA
>JAHEEL010000176.1 GCA_024640745.1 Actinomycetes bacterium | reverse complement strand
GTTGAACTCCTCGAGGTCGACGCGCGGGCGGCGAGCCGATCAGAACTCTCGGCCGTGCACTCGACCGACTATCTCGATCGGATCCGGCGACTCTGTGCGGGCGGCGGCGGCGCTCTCGACGCCGATACCTATGTTTCGGCGTCGTCCTGGGAGGCGGCACGATTTGCCGCGGGCGCGGGCCTCACGGCGGCCGAGGCGATCGGCCGCGGGGAGGCGGATTTCGGCTTCGCCGCCGTGCGACCACCGGGACATCACGCCGAGGCGGCACGCGGAATGGGCTTTTGTCTCCTCAACAACATCGCAATCACGGCGGCCGCCCTGGTCAAGCGCGGCGCGCGCGTGGCCATCGTCGACTGGGACGCCCACCACGGAAACGGAACCCAGGGCCTGTTCGTCGGTTCGCCTGATGTGCTCTATGTGTCGACCCACCACGCCCCGTTCTACCCGGGGACCGGTCGCGTCGAGGAGGTCGGCGGCGGCCTGGGGACCGGGACATCTGTCAACATCCCACTGCCTGCGGGTTCGGGCGGCACGACCTATCGGGAGGCCTTCGCGCGGATTGTCCTTCCCGTCGTCGACCAGTTCGATCCGGATTGGCTGCTGGTGAGCGCCGGCTACGACAGCCATGCGGACGATCCCCTCGGCGGGATGGGGCTGCACGCCGACGACTACGGAGCCATGGCTGCTTCCCTCGGCATGGCGATGGACCGCACGAACACGGTGTTCCTCCTCGAGGGCGGCTACAGCCTGCGCGCCATCAGGGAGTCCGTTGCAGCGACGCTCAACGGCTTCGCGTTCGGTACCACACCGATCGAGCGCACCGAGACCGGCGATCCGTGGATCGACAACGCCGTTGCCGTTGGTTCCCTCTTCTGGGATCTCGATTAAGCGTCGGCGATCCATGGCCGATACATGCGGAAGTTCTAATCTTGCTTGAGGAGTCTCTGTGTACGAAACACTGCCGTCTCTCGACGAGCTACTGGAGAAGATCACCGCCGTGGGCGGTTCGGACCTGCATCTCAAGGTGGGTTCGCCCCCGGCGTTCCGTATCGACGGCGTCGTCCATCGGTCGGATCTGCCGTCTGTGACCCAGCCCGACACGCAGCGCTACTTCGACGAGATCATTTCGGATCGCGACCGAGCCGAATTCGAGGAGAACGGAGAGGTCGGATTCGCGATCGGACGGTCCGGTCTCGGCCGGTTCCGTGTCAGTGCGTTCCGACAGCGGGGCTCGATTACGTTGGTGATTCGAACGGTGAGCACGCTGGAGGGTGGGTTCGAGGCTCTCGGCATCCCGGCCGTCGTCGAGCGGCTGGCCGACGAACGCCCCGGCCTGCTCCTCGTAACCGGTCCGTCGGGTTCCGGGCGGACTACGACGTGTGCCGCGATCGTCGAACATGTCAACGCGACGCGCCGGTGCAGCATCATCACCATCGAGGATCCGATCGAGAATCTCTTCCCGGACAGCCAGGCGTTGGTCTCGCAACGCGAGGTTGGGCTCGACACGGCGTCGTTCGCGTCGGGGCTGCGGGCGGCGATGCGAAACGATACGGACGTGATCTTCGTCGCCGAACTCCCCGACCGCGAGACGCTCGCCGAGGCGCTTCGGGCCGCCGAGACCGGGCACCTTGTGATTGGGATCCTGCCGACCTTCGACGGCCTCGAGACGGTCAACCGGATCGTCGAGTCTTTCGAGCCGTTCCAGCGTCAGCAGGTGCGCCAGCTGCTGGCGACCACCCTCAAGGGCATCGTCAGCCAGCAACTCCTGCCCAGAGCCGATGAGGCCGGTCGCGTCGCAGCGGTCGAAGTGCTGGTGAATACCGAGCGCGTCACAGAGAAGCTGAAGGACGAAGAGGCGACGCCGACCATCACGACGGATATTTCGGAAGGTGAATTCTTCGGCATGCGCAGCTACGACCAGGCGATCCTGACGCTGTATTCCAGGGGTGACGTCTCGTTCGAGGAGGCGCTCTCGCACGCGACCTCGACGACCGACTTCAAGGTTGCAGCTCAGGCCCGAGGCGTGTTGAGCGCGTAGTCGCTGTTCCGCCCGTCCGATCGGTACGCTCCTTGGAGCATGCCCAGCTTCACGTGCCAAACCTGTGCCGACGTCTTCTCCCTCCCGCAGCACATCATCGACCGGTATCCGGGTTGGGAACCCAAGGAATGCCGGTCGTGTCGTTCGGCGAAGGCAGCGTCGTCGGCGCCGACAGCCGGCGCAGACGACCCACAGACCGGCGTGTTCACCGACGGGGGCTGCGTGCCGAACCCCGGTCCCGGAGGCTGGGGCGCGGTCTATGTCGTCGACGGCGAGATCGTTGCGGAACGCCACGGCCATGATCCGGCGACGACGAACAACCGAATGGAGCTCACAGCGCTGATCGAAGGGGCCAACCTGGTCCCCGACGACACGGCCATGACGGTCTACTCCGATTCGAATCTCGCGGTTCGCACGATCAATGAGTGGGCGGCCGGCTGGGAGGCGCGGGGGTGGAAGCGGAAGACCGGACCGGTCGAGAACGTCGACCTCGTGCGGAAGGCGTATGCAATCTTCCGCGAGCGATCGGATCTCGAGTTGCAGTGGATCAAGGCCCACGTCGGCTACACGTGGAACGAGTACGCCGACCGACTTGCGAACCGTTGGAGAGACTGATGTGCGAGGTCGACGAGTGATCCCTGCACGACTGCGGAACCTGCTCAGCACCGGCACCGCCTCCCGCGAGCTGGCGAAGCGATTCCGCGAGGCGGGGCATGACCTCTACCTGGTCGGTGGAAGCGTTCGGGACGCGCTGCTCGACCGTCCGAACGAGGACCTGGATTTCGCCACCAAGGCACGTCCGGACGAGATCGAGGAGATCGTGCGCCCGTGGGCTGCGGACCTCTATCTCGCGGGCAAGACCTTTGGAACCATCGGCGCGATCAAGGATGGACGAATCCACGAGATCACGACGTTCCGCTCCGAGATCTACCGCGACGAGAGCCGGAAGCCGGAGGTGACCTACTCGGATGAGATCGAGGAGGACCTCGTACGACGGGACTTCTCGGTCAACGCGATGGCGATTCTGATCCCGGCGTCCGACGCAGCTTCGCCGAGGATGATCGACCCGTGCGGCGGGCTCACCGACCTCGCGCTCGAAGTGCTCCGAACGCCGCTCGACCCTGAGCTCTCTTTCGGCGACGATCCGCTCCGCATGCTGCGCCTGTTCCGATTCGTGAGTCGCCTCGGGTTTGCTCCCGACGAAGTCGCACTCGATGCCGTGGCGCGCATGCACGCCCGGCTCGGCATCGTCTCGGCGGAGCGCATCAAGGGTGAACTCGACCGGTTGCTGATCGGGGAGAACGTCGGCCCCGCACTGTGGGGCCTTGTCGAGACGGGGCTTGCAGGCGAATTCATCCCGGAGTTGCCTGCGCTCGCGCTCGAGGTCGATCCGATCCACCACCACAAGGATGTGCTCGCTCACACGATTGCGGTGGTAGAGAAGGCCTCACCGCGGCTCGAGCTTCGCCTCGCGGCCCTGTTCCACGATGTCGGCAAGCCGGCAACCCGTGAGTTCGGCCCGGGCGGTGTCTCGTTCTACCACCATGAGGTGGTCGGTGCGCGGATCACGAAACGCCGAATGAAGGCGCTGCGCTACTCGAAGAAGACGACCGAGAACGTCTCCCGGCTCGTGTTCCTGCACATGCGGCCGCATACCTACCAGATGGGATGGAATGATTCGGCGGTGCGACGCTATGTGCGAGACGCCGGAGATCTGCTCGTCGACCTCAACGAGCTGGTGCGTTGCGATGTCACCACGCGCAACCGTCGTCGCGAGCGCGCGATCAGCCGGCGGATCGACGAGCTCGAGGAGCGAATCGCCGAACTCCGCGAGCAGGAGGAACTCGACTCGCTTCGCCCGCCGATCGACGGCAACCAGGTCATGGCGCACCTTGGCCTCGACCCGGGCCCCGAGGTCGGCGAAGTCATGAAGATGCTCTACGAACGGAGGATCGAGGACGGGCCGTTCACCGAGGACGAGGCCTACGTACTGCTCGACGAGTGGGCGGCCGAGCGCCGGTAGCCGCTGCGGTCACACCGCGCGATACTCGACCTATGAGGGAAGCACTGCTGTTGGTCGTGGCCGCAGCCCTTGCCGCTTCGGCCTGCGGCGGCACCGTAGAAACCACGACGACCGCGCTCCCCGCAACACCAACGAGTGGAGGAGCCGCCATGAATCTCACCTCACCGTCCTTCGACGCGAACGGTCGGATCCCGGATCGATTCACCTGCAAAGGCGCCGACATCTCCCCGGAGCTGCGACTCGGCGGGTTCCCCGTTGAGACCGCAGCGCTGGTTCTCACGATGGACGATCCCGACGCGCCCGGCGGAACGTGGGACCACTGGGTTGCCTTCGACATCACGCCGGATGAGATGATCCCGGAAGACGTCGGAGACCTCGGCACGAGCGGAGTCAACTCGTGGCAACGGACGGGCTATGGGGGGCCGTGTCCGCCGTCGGGTGTCCACCGCTACTACTTCAAGGTCTACGCCCTCGACGCGGCGCTCGGGCTCGCCGAGGGAGCCACGAAAGACGACGTACTGAGTGCCGCCCAGGACCACATCCTCGAAGTGGCGACGCTGATGGGCACGTTCGGCACCTGACCGGCGGCTCCTGTGCGGCTACGGCGAGCCGACCCGCCGTAGCGCGGCCCAG
>JAHEEL010000175.1 GCA_024640745.1 Actinomycetes bacterium | reverse complement strand
CGCTACCACCCGGCCGTTGTCGCCCAAGCCGCTGCGACCCTTGACCGCCTCTCGAACGGACGTTTCCGCCTCGGCGTCGGGACCGGCGAGAACCTCAATGAAGGTCCACTCGGCTATGACTTCCCGGCCTACGCAGAACGGGCCGGCCGCATGCGCGAGGCTCTCGAAATCATGCGACGCCTCCTCGATGGCGAGAAGCTCACGTTCGCCGGTGAGTGGTACCGGACCGATCGCGCGAAGCTCTACAGTCCACCGATCTCGAATCTCCCCATCTGGATGGCCGCCGGCGGCCCCAAGTCGGCCGTCCTCGCCGCAACGATGGCCCAGGGCATCATCACGTCGGTGAAAGACCCGAGCGTCACGATCGATCGGGTGATCGATCCGGCGACGCGGGCTGCCGCCGACGCCGGACGTCCCCTCCCAACCATCGCCGCAAGCCGCTGGACGATTCGGGCCGAGTCCCCAGATGTGGCGTGGGAGGCGCTCGGCGCGTGGCGCGGATTGCGAGCACCCGGTCGACTCGAGGCGGTCGATCCCGCCGACCTGCGGTCACGAGCAGACGAGCTGGACCGAAGCGAAGTGCTCTCTTCATACAGCGTCGTCTCGCTACCGGGCGACTACCTCGATGTCTACCGGCCGCTCGTCACCGAAATCGGTGCCGACGTCGTGACGATCCAAACGACATCGCTCGATCAGGAAGGCACGATTGCAATGCTCGGGTCCGACGTGCTCCCCCGCCTCCGTGCCCTGGAGGCCCCTCGCTGATCAACCGCCGGATGCTTCGATGAGCGCGAGCGCCCGGCGAGCGAATTCGTCGCCGTGTCCCCCTGCATCGATCGCGGCCCACATCGCCGGAACGACGACCGTCGTGTACGCGTCGCGAACCGTCGCCCCATCGTCGTCATCGGGCAGCGATGCCAGATACTTGCCCAACGGTTCCACGAATCCCGGAGCGAGCGTGGCGACGAGATCGACCGCCCACCCATCCGCCGATCTCGTGAAGGCAGCCGTCGAGGCATCCGCTTGCACCCCAATCGTGACCGCCGCCCACTCCTCGTCTCCGGCTTCGATGTCGGTTGCCGCCCCGACGTTGATCGTCGAGATCGGCCGTCCGGCAAAGGCTTCGAATCCCTCGCGGAACGAAGACCAGTAGGCCGCCGCTGCCGCCGAAGTCACGCCGTCGTCGAGCATCGCTGCGGTATCCGCGGCGGGCAGGCTGTTCTCCGCAGCCATCACGATCACAAGTGACGGCTCGAACACTGCGTCGGTTGCCGCCTCGAAATCCCTGACCTCGACCGCCTCGGCCCACGCGGCTACAACCGCAGGCGGAGACGAGTCGGTGTCACCGCCGGACGAGCCGCAACCGGCCACCACAACAGCCACAATCAGCACAGACGGCGTGAGACGCTTCATGAGGCCGTGAGGCTACCGACGTGCTCCTCCTAGGTACCGGCGCACAGAACGAGTAGCTTCCTGCCCTGTGAGCCAGTCATACTTCCGGGCCGTCGCCCTCGGAGCGGTTGCCGGCATCGTTGCCGGGCTCTTCGGAGTCGGTGGGGGTGTCATCGTCGTGCCCGGCCTCGTTCTGTGGTTGGCGCTCACCCAACGCGAAGCCTCAGGAACCTCGAGCGCCACCATCGTTGCCTCATCCGCCGCGGCGGTGATCTCATTCGGGGTCAGCGGGAGCGTCGATTGGCGCGCGGCGGCCCTCATCCTCGTCGGCTCCGTTGTCGGCGCCTGGATCGGCGCCTGGATTGCCGGGCGAGTCGACGAAAGGCCGCTTGCCATCACGTTCGCGCTCGTCCTCGCCGTCGCGGGCGTCCGGATGCTGTTCTAGCCATGCTCGAAGCGCTCGCTCTCATCGCACTCGGATTGGCCGCAGGGGCCGTCGCCGCCGCGCTCGGACTGGGCGGCGGCGTGATCTTCGTGCCGAGCCTTGTGGTGCTCTTCGGGTTCGAGCAACACCTTGCGCAGGGGACTTCCCTCGCGGTGATCTTCCCCACGGCCATCGTCGCGACCGTTGCCCACGCGCGCATGGGGAACGTCCGATGGCCGCTGGCGATTCCGATCGGTATCGCCGGAGTCATCGGCGCCGTCATTGGAGCGCGCATCGCCCTGGGGCTCGACGCCGACCTGTTGCGCCGAATGTTCGGGATGTTTCTGATCGTCCTGGCCGCGCGCATGGCTTGGCGGGCGTGGGGGCTCACCGACCGATCGGAGCGTTCACCCGACCGGACGTGAGCAGCAGGCGTTGCGCAGCCGGCGTGGCAAGATCCGAGCGCCGTGCAAGCACCACCAGGTAAGCGGCGCCGATTGCCTCGAGAATCCAGGTGCGGGCGTCGGTGAGCAACCAGCCGAGGTAGTCCGGAACCGTCTCGAACGACGTCGCGGCGAATTCCCAGCCGAGGAACGGCCACCACAACGTGGTGGGCGCTCGCCACATCCCGTCGAGTACGAGATGGATCAACACGCCGACCGCGAGCGGCATCCATCGTTTGCGCGGCCGGCCCCGTCGCGTGGTCACCAAAACGATCGCGAGGATCAGCGTCGCGAAGAGGAGTGAATGCGAAGCGAGGCGGACGCTGCCGAACGACGGCCAGAAGGCGAATCCGATCGGCGTGTCGATCACATCGGGCAGCACGGCGCCGAGCGCGAGGAAGCGCAGATCCATCGCCTCGTCGCGGAAGGCATAGCGGATGAACGCGGTCGTTGCTCCGACGTGCCAGAACAACATCGCCGGTCAGGGAACGAGGATGGCCCGGCAGTGCACGCAGCGCGGCGGATTCTGGCGCCGCGCTTCGTTCTCTTCGGCCGAGGACAGCATGAGATGACAGGCACCACACACTCCCCCGCTCAGGGCTCCAACCGCTCGACCATCCCGCGTTTCCCGCAGACCCTCGTAGAGGTCGACCAGATCCTCATCGATGAGCGGCACGATCTCGGCCTTGCGCTGCTCCTTCACCGCGAGTTCCTCGTCGATCACCTTCCACGCTTCGCGTATTCGCGATTCGAGCCGGCCCTTGCGTTCGGTCGCCGCTGCGACCTCCTCTTCGAGCTGGCCGACGTCGGCTTCGATGACGTCTCGAGCCTCCATGAGCGCCAGCACCTCATCTTCCATTCCCCCGGCCCTCGCCTTGAGCATCTCAACCTCTCGACGGAGGTAGTCGGCATCTCGCGCGCTCAGCCCGCCGGCGTACAGACGCATCTCTTCTGCGCTCGCCTTCTGTTGGGTCAGTTCGAGCTCGCCGTTCGTCTTGTCGATCGCAAGCCCGGTCTCGCGTAGACGGTTCTTGGCAGCCGCGAGTTCGGCGCCAAACTCCGCAGTGGCCTCGTGCGCGGACCGGTACTCGTCGAGCTCAGGTAGCCCCTGGCGCTGATCGATGAGGCGATCGATCTGAGAATCGACGTTCTGCAGATCGAGGAGGTCGTGCAGACTCCTCACCGGCTCCATGGGACTCCCTCCACCTTTCGCCTTCAGTTGCGCCGATTCTGTCTTGGTGACTGCAGCGTACCGCGTTCGGCGCACGCGGGAATCGCCCGCAGTCGCGCTGTCACACGAGCGCTTTGGAGACCGATGCCAGTCCGTCCTCGATGCAGGGCGACGAGTAGCCGAGGCGCTCGAAGACTCTGGCGACGGCATGGTTGTCTGGGAGGTAGACGGCGTCGAGCACCTCGAATCCGTTCTCGCGCGCCGGGTCCTCCAAGCGACGCAGGAGTTCCGTCGCAATCCCAAGCCTTCGCCATTCCGGGGCGACCGCGACCGCGACCTCGGCGGTGTTCGTCTCCGGATGGCATTCGTATCGCACCACCGCCACGCCTTCACCGTCGGCGTCGCGAGCGATCAATGCCAGGCGACGTCGGTAGTCCACCTCGGCGAGGTAGTGAATCTGGCGATCTGTGAGGTGCGGAGCGGCGGTGAAGAAGCGGTGCAACAGGGTTTCGCGGTCGGCGTGTTCGATCGCGTCGGCGAGATCGGCGGCATCCGAGGGCAGGATCGCCCGCACCCACACGGTGCGACCATCCTTGACCTCGAACGAGCTCTCGAGGTGTTTGGGGTAGGCCTCAGGCAACCCCGCGTCAGTCGGCACCGGTACCATGCTTGCAATTGTACGCATGTCGGTTGTCTAGAGCTAGCATCATCGGCTACGCGGGAGGGAACACGGCCGGCGCCGGTAGCGTTGAGCACTTCATGTGGAAACCGCGCAAGACTGCAATGCCGACGCCCGAACGCACGCTCCCCGATCGCAACGCGCCGATCGAGATCAGTGGAACCCATTTCGTGAACGGCGCAACAATGACGCCCCCGTTCCCCGACGGCCTCGAAACGGCGTATTTCGGCATGGGGTGCTTCTGGGGCGCAGAGCGAGTGTTCTGGATGATCGATGGCGTGTTCTCGACCGCCGTCGGCTACGCAGGCGGCACAACGGCCAATCCGTCGTACGAGGATGTCTGCTCGGGACGAACCGGCCACACCGAGGCGGTCATGGTCGTCTTCGACTCGGAAGTCGTTTCGTACGACGACTTGCTCAGGCGTTTCTGGGAGGCTCACGATCCGACACAGGGCATGCGACAAGGGCCTGATCGGGGCTCGCAGTATCGTTCCGCGATCTACACGACGACCGACGCGCAATACGCTGCGGCGGTGGCTTCTCGCGATCGATATGCCGACGAGCTTGCGTCGGTCGGATTCGGCGTCATCACCACCGAGATCGAGCCGGCATCAAACTTCTTCTACGCCGAGGAAT
>JAHEEL010000174.1 GCA_024640745.1 Actinomycetes bacterium | reverse complement strand
CGCGGCGAGAAACTGCTCGGCCCTGCCATACGAACGCGCTGCATCCAGGTAGCCGATGCCACAGGCGACGGCGGCATCGAGGACGTCGAAGACGTGGTGTTCCAGGTCGGCGACCTCGGTACGGCCGGCGAGGTCAACGTCGTGACCGATGGTGATGTACCCGGGTCGGCCGAGCGCCGCCATCCCGAGACCGATCGCCGAGACCCTGATGCCGGTCGTTCCCAGGTCGCGATACTCCATTGGATCACCCTACCGATTGCCGGCAGCCGGCATGCTCAAAGAGCATCCCTCGCGTCGCGCGGTCAATGTGACCGTGGTCCCTGGTGGCCCGAGCTCCGAGTCCATAGGTTGCGGGTGTCGGAAAGGACAGGTATGCAGCTTTCGTACGCGCAAGGTTCGACCGATGTCCCGCTTCTCGCCGAGACCGTCGGCGAGAATCTGGAGCACACCACGGCTCGCTTCCCGGATCGCGACGCGCTCATCGTGCGTCACCAAGGAATCCGTTGCACCTACCGCGAGTTCGACGAGGCCACCGATCGCTTGGCGAAGTCGTTCCTTCATCTCGGCGTCGAGCTCGGCGACCGGGTGGGAATCTGGGGCCCGAACAGCGCCGAGTGGGTCGGCGTCCAATACGCCACGGCCAAGATCGGCGCGATCCTCGTCAACGTGAACCCCGCCTACCGGTCGGCGGAGCTCGAGTACGTCCTCAATCAGTCCGGTTGCCGCTTTCTGATCTCGGCGCCGTCCTATCTCACGTCGGACTACCGCGCAATGGTCGCCGAAGTCGAAGGATCGACGCCGGCTCTCGAACGGACGATCTTCCTCGACTCGCCCGAATGGAATGACCTGTTCGATGCCGGCGACGCGGTCCCCGACGAAGAGCTGTGGGAACGCGAGTCGCTGCTCGACGCCGACCAGCCGATCAATATCCAGTACACGTCGGGTACCACCGGCTTCCCGAAAGGCGCGACGCTCACCCACCGCAACATCCTCAACAACGGCTACTTCTGCGGCGAGCGGCTTGGATACAGCGAGCAGGATCGGGTGTGTATTCCGGTTCCGTTCTATCACTGCTTTGGAATGGTGATCGGCAACCTCGCGTGTACGACGCACGGTGCTGCAATGGTGGTCCCGTCCGCCGGGTTCGACGCCGGGGCGGTGCTCGATGCGGTCGAAGCCGAAGCATGCACAAGCCTCTATGGCGTGCCGACCATGTTCATTGCGACCCTCGAGCATGAGGACCTCGACAAACGCAACGTCTCGACCTTGCGGACCGGTGTGATGGCAGGCGCACCGTGTCCGATCGAGGTGATGAACCGGGTGATCGACGAATTGAACATGGGTCAGATCACGATCGCGTACGGCATGACGGAGCTATCTCCGGTTGCGACCCAAACGCTGCGCGACGATCCGGTCGAACTCCGCGTCTCCACCGTCGGCGTCGCTCATCCTCATGTCGAGATCAAGATCGTTGATCCCGAGCTCGGCGACACCGTGCCGTGCGGCACCTCGGGAGAGTTCTGCGCCCGCGGCTACTCGGTGATGCAGGGCTACTGGAACGATTCGGAGCGGACCGCGGAATCCATCGACAACGACGGTTGGATGCACTCGGGTGACCTCGCCGTCATGGACGAGGACGGCTACGTTCAGATCGTCGGCCGGCTCAAGGACATGATCATCCGCGGGGGCGAGAACGTGTATCCCCGTGAGATCGAGGAGTACCTCTACACCCACCCGGACATCGTCGACGCGCAGGTCATCGGCGTACCGGATGCCCGGTTTGGGGAGCAAATCATGGCCTGGGTACAGACGCGCGAAGGGTCGTCGCTCTCCGAAGGCGACGTCATCGACTATTGCTCCGGCCGCATAGCCCACTTCAAAGTACCGAAATACGTGCGGTTCACCGACGAGTTCCCGATGACCGTGACCGGGAAGGTCCAGAAGTTTCGTCTCCGTGAAATGGCTCTGTTCGAGCTCGGCCTCGATCCGGAAGATCCGAACAGCTAGCAATCGTCGCCGATCGCCGTCGGTTCGACGGCAACATCCTGGAGATCGCGCACCGCGGCCGAGAGGTGTCCGAGCGCTTGGATGTAGTCCTGCTTCGTGGCACGCCCGGCGCCGAGATCGGTGGCGACATCCTCGCCCGCAGCCTCTAGCCGATACAGGGCATCGCGCAGCTGCTCCCAGTTGCGCCTGCTGATGATCACCTCGTCCGGACCGAGATCACGCCGCTTCGCCTCGCGACGAGCCTCATACGCCCGCTGGCGATGGGACTTGCGGCAATAGCGCTGCGGGCGCCCCGGTCCGCCGGAAGCCTTGAACGCTCCCCCGCACCATGCACAGTGTCGCACTCGTTCTGTCACCGTGACGCAACTCTACCCATCCACGGTGAGAATCCCGAAGATCAGACCTCGCGACGTTGCATGCGATAGGAGCTGAGCAGGATTGCACCGGCGGAAAGGACGAGCGCAGAAGCGACGGCACGCCAGTAGATGAAGTCCCCACCGGCGATGAGCGCGTCGTATGCCCCGACCAGTTCGGAGGGCAGCCACGGTCGGATTGCCGGCACCAGGCCGACGATGCTCAGCGCGATCAAGACGCCGACCGTCAGCAATGCGGTTGCCGGGACACTGCGCACCAGTGAGGCGAAGAGCCCGGTCACCGCGACCGTGAAGCAGAGATAGAGCACGATGAGCACTGATCCGACGATGGTACCGCCCAGTCTCGGCATCGCGATGAGGGCGGCCGTCACGGCAAACGCGATTGCCGAGCCAAGGGCGAAGGAACCGGCAGACGCAGCCATGTTGACCGCATACCTGGGTTCGAGGATCTTGCGGATCGTCGTCCGCGTCCTCAGAAATGCCGACATCTCCGGTTTCGAGTCGAACGCCAACGACGACGCGGCCACGAACGCAACCGCAAGCAAGCCGATCTGGAGGGCGTTGCCGAGGTACTGCGCCATTCCCAGCTCCGGCGTCGCCTCGGGCACGGCGATCTCTACCCCTCCCCCGAGCCGCTCGACGATCTCCGGCAGGTACTTCGCCGTAGCGGGGCCGAGGACGGCAAAGAAGCCGAAGATGCCGAGCAGGATCCACAGGCGGTACGTCCGGATGAGCCGAAGGGCCTCGAGGCGCCAGAGACTCATCGCGTCACCTCGAGGAAGACTTCTTCGAGGCTGCGCTCGATCGGCGCCACGGAGATGATCGGCACGTTTGCCCGAGCGAGGCAGCGCATGAGCTCTCGCTCCATCACCGCTGTGCTCCCCGCAGAGACCGTGAGGCGGTCGCCGCCCACCGTCACCGTGGTAACCCAGCCTTCGGCATTCAGGATCTCGGCGAGCGGCGCGCCATCCCCGCGGAAACGCACTTCGTACGCAGCATCGTGTCCGGCGTTGCGGACCAACTCGCCAAGCGTTCCCTCGTATGCGATCGCGCCTTGCTTCAGAATCCCCACGGTGTCGCACACCTGCTGCACGTCGTCGAGGATGTGACTCGAGAACACCACCGTTGATGAGGCTCGCATGGCTGCAACCATGTCGAGCACCTCGCGCCGACCCGCCGGGTCGAGCGCCGCCGCCGGCTCGTCGAGAAGCAGCACATCGGGCTCACCGACGACGGCCGCGGCAAGGCCAAGCCGCTGCAGCATGCCGCGCGAGAATCCTCCAACCCTTCGCCGGCTGACATCGGAGAGACCGGCTCGCTCGAGCACGGCGCCGACGGCGCTCTCAGGAACCGCCGGTGCACTGAGGACTCTTGCAAGGTCCACGACCTCGGTGGCGGTGAGCCACGGGTCGAAGCTCGGCGTGTCGGGCAGTACGCCGATCCGATCGCCACTCACCACGAACGTTCCGGAGGTCGGACTCCGCAGACCCGACAGGATGCCGAGGAGTGTGGTCTTGCCGGCGCCGTTGGGGCCGACGAGTCCATAGACCGAGCCGCGGCGCACAGACAACGTCACGTCATCGAGCGCGACGGTCGCGCCGTAGCGCTTCGTGATATCCGTGACTTCGACCGCAGTCCCTGGCATACCAGCCATGATGCTACCGCTCTGTTCCCGTCGAGCCGTCGCCCGTGGCGACTGCCCGCTCGCTGCGGGATTCGTATTCCCGGACCACATCGCGTGCGAGCGACTCGAGATCCGCCTCGTCATTCACCGAGATCGCCAGCAGCGGTAGCGGTGCGCCGTCGTTCGGTCGGATCCCTGGAAACCGCCCGACGAGCTCGTCACTCCACACCCACATCAACACCTCCCGGAACCTCATCAACACCCGCTCCAAAGGTACCGCCGGTGTCAAATGACGCTGACCTGCGAAAACACAGAGCTGTGGTTTCGATCTCCGGAAACAGCAGGCGAGCGACCGCGGGCATCGCTCCCGCGCAGCCGTCGACGAGCGATCAGCTGCCGTCCTTACGAAGGCGCTGGCGCTCCGCAATCTGACGCTGCACGGTCTTTGCCGCATGGCGGCTCGCCCGCCACTCGTGGTAGCTGACGATAGGTCCCGAGGTACGCCACCAGTAGCCGATCCCCGACGACCGGGACGACCGGTTTCGCCGCTCGACCCGGCGCTCTTCGCTTCGTCGGCGCAGGCCGAAGAGCGCCCCGGATGAGGCCGCCGCATAGGTGGGACGACGCTGAGACCGGTAGGCAAGGAACGCTCCGACGGCAAGGGCCAACGCCACGGCACCACCGGCGATCCACGGAAGCAGATTCTGTGAATCCGATCCGCCACCGTCGCTCGCACCGAGCGCCGCCGGAATCAGCGTCGGCGTTGTCGTGGTGGGCGGGATGGTCGTCGTGGTGGTCGACGTCGTGGTGGTCGTACTCGACGTCGTCGTCGTGATGATCGG
>JAHEEL010000022.1 GCA_024640745.1 Actinomycetes bacterium | reverse complement strand
CCCCGGCATCATCCCGGTAGAGCACGTTGCTCGCGGCCTCGGGATTCGCGGTGAAGAGAGCGGCATAGAGCGCTCCGACATCGGCCGAATCGGCGACCTTGATGCTGCTCATCGTCATCCCGGCAGCTCCGGCCGCCTGAGCGACCATCGGATCGAAGGCTACCGACTCGGGATTCGCGAGTTGAAGGACGAGCGCCACGGGAGAGTCGGCAGCGGGGAAGTCTCCGAACTGGACCACATTCTCCACGTCAGTGAGGTTCGTCGTGGCGTCGACCATCGCGTTGTAGGCGCTCGCCGTGGCGACGTCACCTTCGACGAGCACGTTGCTCTCTTCGCCGAAGCCACCGCTGTAGTCCTCGAGCAGTGTCTCGAACGTTGCGCGGTACGGCGATGTGACCGGCACGAAGTCGATGAAGCTGAAGCTCGCCTCGAGCCGACTCGTACCGAAGCCGCCGAGCACGCCCA
Source organism: Actinomycetes bacterium (assembly GCA_024640745.1). Classification (GTDB taxonomy): domain Bacteria; phylum Actinomycetota; class Acidimicrobiia; order Spongiisociales; family UBA5794; genus JAHEEL01. The sequence goes on along the minus strand of JAHEEL010000022.1, from coordinate 16,931 downwards.
ACACCAAAGCAACGACGATGGTCGGGACCGCGGCGTACTTGGCAAGCCATGACGTGCGGCCGATGGCGCGCGGTAGGAATCGGGCATCGCCTCCCCGGAGCGCGTCGCGGTCCAGTGTTCCACGACGCTCACCACGCTGATCGAGGAGCAGGCGCACGGCAGGCACGAAGGTCAACATGATGATGAACGACGCGGTGATGCCGATCGCGGCGAGCGCCCCGAATTCGCGAAGCGCCGGAATGTCGTTCAGCAGGTTGGTCAGGAATCCGACAGAAGTCGTGATCGTGGCCAGCACGAGTGCGATTCCCACTGTTCGGATCGCAATGGATACGGCGTCGACGACGGGTTCGCCTTCCGACGCATCTTCGCGGTAGCGCGATGTGATGTGGATTGAGTAGTCGACCCCCAGTCCGATGAGGAGAATCGGGAGGATCTGACTCATCGGCCCCGCCTCGCCGTAGATCAGGTATCCGAAACCGTTCATGATCGAGATCGCGAAGCCGATCGCCGCCATCGTGACCAAGGTGTCGGCGATCGTCCGCCTGAGGCGTCCCGTGGAGAACGACCACACGGCGAACACGAGGGTGAACACCGACAGAGCTCCGACGAGCAGCGTCGACGTCTGCCAGTCCGCGATGCCATCCGGGAAGATATCGGGGAAGCTCTTGGCGAGACCCGGTAGCACCAGCATGGCGATGGCACCGAGCATTGCTGCGATGCCGATACCGGCGATGATCTTGTTCTTCCGCTTCTTCGGCAACACGAGGAAGACCGTCGTGAGCACGAGCAAGATGATGAAGCCGGCGCTGGCAAACAGGCGACCGATCTCAGCCTGGAATTCGTCGGTCCCGGCGAAGATCAATTCCGTGGAGAACGGTTCAACCGTGTACCCGTTCGGCAGCGGGAGTGCAACGAGCGAATCGGCGGTCGCGACCACGGCGTCGACAAAATCCGCGTCGTCGAACTCCCCCACCGAGAACGAGATGACGAGACCGCTGGGCGACACCAGGTTGGCGCGATCCGCATCCGCCGGGAGCAGTCCGTCGAGGAATCCCTGTTGCTCAACCGGAATCTGACCCAGAACCGTCGAGTAGAGGGCTTTCAGCTCTTCATCGGTTCCGGGGGCCGGCGCTCCGCCGGCAATGGCCTGATCGATCGGGCTCAGGTACGACACGACCGGGGGCTGATCCGGTGAGGACACGAGATAGTCGGCGATCGGCCCCGCGAGGATCGCCTGCTGGACGGAGGACGCCGTCGCGTACCCATCGACGGTGATCACGTCACCCCCGGTCGACGATACGATCACCTGCATCACGCTCTGGCTACTGTCGGCGCCGAATTGCTCGCTGATCGTCTCCGCCGCCGCGAGCTCGGGCGCATCGGGTGCGAAACTCTCGTTCGTGTCCTCCGAGGGTTGGAATTGCCCCGCGAAGCCACCGAGCACCAGCGCAAACAGAACGGTGGCGATGATCACGACCCACGGCAGACGACGAACGATCCAGGCCAGCGCGTTCACGAATGTCTTCACGGTGTTGCTTCCTTCGGTTGCGAAACGGCGACCCAAGTGGCCGCCGCAATTCCAGATCTACCGGGGCGGTGCGCAGAGCCCACTGAGGTCGGAGACGACCTCGTCGAGCGACAGACCGCGTTGCTCCTCGTCATTTTCGCGGAGTCGAAGGCCTACTGTGCGACCTTCCACGTCCCGGTCGCCGACGACCAGGATCGCCGGCACTTTCTGCGTGATCGAACGCCGGATCTTCTCCCCGACCGTCTCGTCGGCTGCGTCGACCTCCGCCCGCACGCCGCCGGCTCCGAGCGCGGCAGCGGCCTCGAATGCGTACTCGGTGTGGCGATCCGCGACCGGCACCACGGTGGCTTGCACCGGGGCGAGCCACGCCGGGAAGGCACCCGCATAATGCTCGACCAGAACGCCGACGAAACGCTCCACGGACCCGAGCAGCGCGCGGTGGATCATCACGGGCCGCTCCCGAACGTTCCCCGACGAGGCATAGGTCAGGTTGAAGTTCTCGGGCTGGGCGAAGTCGAGTTGGATCGTTGACAGCTGCCAGCGCCGACCGATGGCATCCTTCACATGGATGTCGATCTTGGGACCGTAGAACGAACCCTCGCCGTGCGCGATCTGGTACGGCAGCTGCGCTCGCTCCAGCGCCTTCGCCAACGAGATCTCGGCCAGTTCCCACAGCTCATCGGAACCGATCGACTTCTCCGGATCCCGGGTCGACAAGTCGGCTTCGAACTCGTCGAAGCCGAAATCCCGCAGGACCATCAGGACGAAATCGAGGAGGCGCTGGAGCTCGTCGCCCATGTCATCGACCGTGGTGAAGATATGGCTGTCGTCCTGGGTGAAGCCGCGAGCCCGCAACAGGCCGTGTACGACCCCGGAACGCTCGTAGCGGTAGACCGTGCCGAGTTCGAACAGCCGCAGGGGCAGCTCGCGATAGCTCCGGCTTCGCGACTTGTAGATGAGGATGTGAAATGGGCAGTTCATCGGCTTCACGTAGTACTGCTGGCCGCCGTCCAGTTCCATCGCCGGATACATGCCCTCGGCGTAGAAGTCGAGATGTCCGCTCGTCTGCCAGAGATCCGCCTTGGCCACATGCGGCGAGACCACGTATTCGTAGCCGTGCGCCAAGTGTGTCCTGCGGCTGTAGTCCTCGATCTCCTTGCGGAGGAGGCCGCCCTTCGGATGCCACACCGCCAGGCCGCTGCCAAGATCCGAAGGAAAGCTGTAGAGATCGAGTTCGACGCCCAGTCGCCGGTGGTCCCGCTTCTCCGCCTCTTCGAGGCGATTCAGGTAGGTGCGGAGTGCCTTGCGGTTCTCCCACGCGGTGCCGTAGATCCGCTGCAGCTGGGGCTTGTTCTCGTCGCCGCGCCAGTAGGCGCCGGATGTGCGCATGAGCTTCACAGCCTTCAGACGACCGGTCGACGAGATGTGTGGCCCGCGACAGAGATCGACGAACGCATCGTTCCGGTAGATCGAGACTCCGTCCGTCCCGGCCCCTTCCGCTTCGTCCACGCCTCGGATGATCTCGGTCTTGAACGGTTGATCCTCGAACATCTCGAGTGCTTCATCGATCGAGAGCTCCTCGCGATCGAAGCTCTGGTTGATCTCGATGATCTCTTGCATGCGCGTCTCGATGCGATCGAGGTCCTCGGGGGTGAACGGGCGGCCGATGTCGAAGTCGTAGTAGAAGCCGTCGGTGATGGGCGGTCCGATGGCAAACGTCGCCCCCGGGAACAGGTCGAGCACCGCTTGCGCCATCACGTGGGCTGCGGAATGGCGGAGCACGGCTCGCCCCTCTTCGGTGTTCTCCGTGATCACCGAGAAGGCTCCGTCGCGATCGATCGGCCGGTTGAGGTCCAGCGTCTCGCCGTCGACCGACACCGCAACCGCAGCCTTGGCGAGTCCGGCGCCGATGTCGGAGGCAACTTCGTACCCGGTCGTACCGCCCTCGTACGCCCGCTGTGTCCCGTCCGGCAGCGTGAGATGGATTGACATGATGATTGCTCGCTCATTCGGGGAGAAGAAGGCTACATCCTTCCCAACGCCATGAAGAGCATGGGAGAATGTCCACGAGGAAGGGAGCGATCATCGACGCGTATGCCATCGCCGAGCGAGTCGCCGCCGGCAATCGGTTCCAGGATTTGACCCGTCCAACGAAGTCGCTGGCGAAGAATCGACACTTTCGGATCTGGCGCGACGACGGCACCGTGCTCCTCAAGGTGTATGGGACGCCGGCTCGTGAACGTCGCGAGACCCACGCGCTCCTGGCGTTGAGCGGCATTCCGGGGATACCGGTCAAGCTCGACGGAGTTGGCACCGACCAGGAGTCATGGGCGCTCTTCAAGGACCCCGGGCAGTGGAGCCTCGGATCCCTGCCGGAAAACCCGGAGGGAGCCCGTCGTGCAGGCGAGCTGCTCCGGGCGGTCCATTCGTCGGATCCGAGCAAGGTCACCAACCTGTCGCGCGGGATCGACGCGTTGTGGGTCGACGTCGACCATGCTTCCACGATGCGGCGCCTTGCCCGATATCGTGGGCGGGTCGGCATCGACGCCGAGTTGTACGCCGACATCGCTGCGGTTCCCCCGCCGAAGGCGTCGGAGCCGCTTCCGGCCCACACCGACCCAACGCCGGAGCACTTCGTCGTCGACGACGATGGCGCCGTCACCCTGGTCGACTGGGAGTGGGCCACCCTCGCTCCGCCCGAGTGGGATCTCTCGAAGGCGGTCTGGCTGCTCGGTGAGCAAGCCGGGCCCGCAGTCACCGACGCCCTTCAGGAGGGATACCGGAGCAGGCTGGGCCAGATCGAGCTCAACCGCTGGATCGTCTATCACGCGGCCATGCAGCTCGTCTTCGAAGCCGAACAGCGGATGGCCGAGCAGAGCGCGGACTCGTTCGCCATCACGGTCGCAGAGCTCCGCCGGGCCGCCGAGCTCGGTAACCCGTGACAGCCGCGCGCAGGGTTATCCACAGGGAAATACCGGGGGATTTCGCGCTCTCGTCGTAGCATCATCGAGTCGCCGTAGCCAGGAGACTCGAATGTTCGAAATTGCAGTCGCGTCGGTGTTCATCGCTATTGCCTTCGTTGCCGTCGGCACAACGTCACGATCGTCGGCACCCATCGCGGTGATGGAGGTCCAGCCGGTGATCGAGAAGGGAACGGAAGAGATCCTGACCGACCTCCCGTGTCCGTGGTGCCTCGCTCAAACCAACGAGGACGACGCTTGGTGCCCATCCTGCGGACAGCCGTTCGGCTAGGGCTGTCCTTCAGCGGTCGGGACAGGTGTTCCGCGAGCGGCACGATGCAGTCTCCTGCTGGAGCATTGCAGAACGGCGTGATGGTTGGCTGCCACGGCTCCAGCCCGTCGAGCCGTCCCCGCTTGGGAGTGCCAGCTCCTGCGTGCGGAAATCGACCCTGAAACCGATCGACCGGTAGAAACCGATCGCTGCACGATTCGACTCGTCCGTCCAGACGTGCGCCACCGTCGCACCGCGCTCCCCGAGCAGTCGGAGAGCCGCAGTCGTGAGTTCCCGGCCGATTCCCCGGCCGATGCTCGCGGGGTCGACGGCAACGACGTAGATCTCCCCGACGGCATCGGCCTCTCGCTTGGTAATGCAGAACCCGGCCACGTCGCGATCGGTCCGGGCGACCACAACGCCCGACGCGTCGAACCAGTCGAACCGCTCCAGGTCGCGAAATCCTTCCTCGGTCATTGCTCCCTGCTCCGGATGCCCGGCGAACGCCCGGTTGTTGATCGACACGATCGCGGGAACGTCCGTTTTGGCCATTGGCCGAATATCGACCGACCCGTCCGATGAGTGCGCCACATCGGCGAGAGCAGCGGACAGGCGCACCACGGCCCGCACCGGCCGATATCCGAGCACCCCTGCAGCTTCGATCTGCCGGCTGCGGAACGCCCACAAGGTATGACGAGCGTGATCCGGCACGATGGCGACGGCGCGGCCAATTGCTTCTCGCTCGAGTTCGGGGAGCCTGGCTCGCTCGGCAACCGCGGCTTCGACAGCCCAATGACCGTCGGTGGCGTGGCGCGCCGCCGTCCCAACGAGCCAGATTCCGTCGGCGTCGCTGCTCACAACCACCCGCCCGGTGCCGTCGGCCATGGCGGCACGCTTGTGCTCCGACAGCGGCGAATGACCATCCGCCACGGCCACCTCGGCGAGGAAGCGCCGAACGGATGCCGGTTCGTAGTCGATGCTGTGCACGGATTCCACCCTACGGTCGGATGAACACGGGGGCGAACGGCGTATCCTCCGCCCATGAGCTCGGTAGGCCTCGTACTCGGTGGTGGCGGAATCACCGGCGCTTCGTACCATTTTGGTGCCCTGTTCGCGCTCCAAATGGCTACGGGTTGGGACGCAAAAAGCGCCGATGTGATCGTTGGAACGTCGTCGGGGTCGTTCATCGCCGCACTCGTTCGCGGCGGCGCTCTCAATCTCGACACCATGGTCGGCGAGTCTCGCCATGACGGCGAGGTCGTCGACTGGCTCTCCAGCAACGTCTATCAGCGGATCCGCCCGCGCGGGTTGATGCGCTGGGTGCGTCAAGGAATCGTACCGAGCATCACCCGGCCGGGCCTGGGGGTCGTGCTCGGAAGCCCCGGAATCTACTCGACCGAGGCACTGACCGGCTGGGTGGAGAGCAGCCTCGGAAGCCTTGCCGAAGGGTGGCCGGAGATCCCAACCGTCATCGTCGCCTACGACCTGGATCGCCGGGTCCGAGTACCGTTCGGCACCGAGGCGGCACCCGAAGTCGCGCTCAAAGACGCCGTTGCGGCGTCGAGCGCCGTGCCGTTTGTCTACGAACCCGTCACCATCGACGGACGGACCTATGCGGACGGCGGAGTCGCCTCCGGCACGAGCGTCGACCTGCTCCTCGCCAACCCGGAACCCCTCGACCTGGTCATCATCGTGGCGCCGATGGCTGCCACGGGCGGACGCCACGGCGGTTGGTTCTACGAGGATCTGATCGACCGTGCCGGGCGAACGGCCCTCGCCGCGGAGATCGAACTGCTCGAATCGGAATGGCCGGATACCGACGTGATGGTGCTTCGACCCGACGATCGGGTACTCGAAGTCGCCCGACCGAATCCGATGTCGGTCGAAGCGGCGATTCCTTCCTTCCTCGCAACGCTCCGTTCGATGCGCGACGAGCTGGCCCATCCCGAAACGTGGTCGATCCTCGAGCGCCACATCGTCGGCAAGGTTCCGGCATAGGACCCTCTCGGCCGAACGGCGAATCAGAACGGTGACAACTATGCGCTGACGGCGGTGTTCGCCGCCGTGCTGTTCTTCTCCGGCATCGCCTCAAAGCTCGAGAATCGGTGGAACCGCCTTGCCGTCAATCTGATCGACATCATCGGCGTAGCTCGGGTCTCGGGTCTCGCGTCTCGCGTCTCGCGTCTTTGCTCTTTGCTCTTTGCTCTTTGCTCTACCCGCCCGCTACTTCCTCAAACCTCGCCTGGAAGAATCGAAGCGACTCCGGCTCATAGGTGAAGCGGAGCCCGTCGATCTCGTGCCGGTGCTCATAGACCGAGATGACCGACTCGGCGGTGACGTCCATATGCGATTGCGTGTACACCCGCCGCGGGATCGTCAGACGAACCAGCTCGAGGTTCGGATGACGGTTCTCACCGGTCTCCGGATCGCGTCCCGCGGAGACGATGCCGCGCTCCATACCCCGAACCCCAGAGTCGCGGTAGATGGCAGCGGCCAACGCCTGGGCCGGGAAGTGATCCTGCGCCAGATGGTCGAGGATCTCCTTCGCATTCAGGAACACGCCGTGTCCACCGATCGGTCGGACCACTGGGATCCCCGCGTCGATCAGCTTGCGGCCGAGGTACTCAACCTGCCCGACGCGCGCCCGCACGTGGTCGTCGGTTGCCGTCATCTCCCGGATTCCTTCGGCAAGCGCCTCCATGTCGCGCCCCGACATACCGCCGTACGTGTGTAGCCCTTCGAAAGCGACGAGCAATGCCCGCGCCCGCCGGGCGATCTCCGGGTCACGCACCGCCAGGAACCCGCCAATGTTGACGAGGTTGTCCTTCTTCGACGACACCGTGGCCCCGTCGGAGTATGAGGTGATTTCGCCCAGAATGTCGGCAATGGAACGGTTGCCGTATCCGGCCTCCCGCTGCTGGATGAAGTAGGCGTTCTCGAGTGCCCGCGTCGCGTCGAGCATCACCAGGATGCCGTGGGCCGAGCAGTAGTCGTAGACCTCCCGCAGGTTCGCCATCGACGCCGGCTGGCCGCCCGCCATGTTCACGTTCGTCTCGAACGAGACGTAGGGGACGCGATCGGCACCGTACTCGGCGACAACGGCGCGGAGCTTGCCGAGATCGATGTTGCCTTTGAAGGGGAAGTCGCTCGACGGGTCGTGTGCTTCGTCCACGATCACGTCGACGAACACGCCTCCTGCGTACTCCTGGTGGAATCGCGTTGTGGTGAAGTACATGTTCCCGGGGACGACATCGCCGGGCTTGATGAGGATCTGGCTGAGGAGGTGCTCGGCGCCACGACCCTGGTGCGTCGGAATCAGCTCCTCGTAGCCGTAGACGTCACGGACCGCATCGACCAGCTTGTAGAAGCTCTCGGCACCGGCGTACGACTCGTCACCGAGCATCAGGGCCGACCACTGTCGGTCGGACATCGCAGACGTCCCCGAATCGGTGAGCAGATCGATGTAGACGTCGCGCGCCCTGAGCAAGAAGGTGTTGAATCCGGCTTCGTGGATGGCACGCTCGCGCTCGTCGCGAGTCGTCATCGTGATCGGCTCGACCATCTTGATCTTCCACGGCTCGGCCCAACTTCGATGCATGCTCATCGTCCTTTCCTCAGATTGCGTCGAGCGCATTCGAGATGTCGTGAATCAGATCATCCGGGTCCTCGACACCGATCGAAAGCCGGACCAGGGCGCCGTTGACCCGAAGCTTCTTCTTCTCGTCGGGGTCCACACCGGTGTGGGTCATCGTCGCGGGATGCTCGACGAGGGTCTCGGTGCTGCCGAGACTGACGGCGAGGTGGATCAAGCTCAGGGCGTCGATGAAACGGAAGGCCTCCTCCTCGCCGCCGTCGATCCAGAAGGAGATCATCGCTCCGGGTCCCGTCGCCTGTTCCCGGTAGATGTCGTACCCGGAATCGCCTTCTGAAAGCAAGCCGAGGTAGCTGACCTTGGCGACTTTGGGGTGCGCCGCAAGGTGCACCGCGATTCGCTCGGCCGATGCCGTCTCCCTTCGCATCCGCAGGTCGAGTGTTTCCAGGCTCCGCATCATCAGCCACGAATTCATCGGTGTCGCCATGCTGCCGAGCACGGTCCGCATCCCCGCCACCTTCCCCATCAAGGCCTTGCTTCCGAGCACCGCGCCTGCGATGAGGTCGGAATGGCCGCCGATGTACTTGGTTGCCGAGTAGATGACCACATCGGCGCCATGCTCGAGCGGGTGCTGCCACAGCGGGCCGAGGAACGTGTTGTCGACGGCGACCGGGACTCGGTATCCGGCCTCGCCGTGCCGGTCGGCGATCCGTCTCGCCATCGCAATGCTGAAGAGGTCGTTCGTGGGGTTCGCGGGGGTCTCCATCAGCACGGCTGCGAGGCGCCGTCCGTCGAGCGCGAGCTCGAGGGACGCATCGACGTCGGCTTCGGACATGTCCGGCTCCCACTCAACCGTGCGAACTCCGAACTCGGGCAGCACATCGTGGACGAAGTGGTCGGTGCCGCCGTAGAGCGGAGCGGTGTGAAGCAGCACATCTCCGGGACGAACGAAGGTGAGCATCGCCGTCGTGATCGCGGCCATGCCGGATGCGAACACGAGGCCGCGCTCGGCGCCGTCCCACAGTGTGAGCCGGTTCTCGAGGATCTCGAGGTCCGGGTTGTTGAGTCGGCTGTAGATGAGGCCGAGTTTCTCTCCCGGCTCGGCATCCGCCGATCCTTCCGCAAGGGCGAAGAATCGCTTCCCTTCCGCTGCCGATTCGAAAACGAAGGTCGACGTCTGGAAGATCGGGCTCTTGATGGCGCCCTCGGACCATTCGGGTCGGTAGCCGTAGCTCATCATCAGGCTCTCCGGCGAGAGCTTCCTCCCGGCGATCGTGTCATCGTATTCGTCCCGCACCGTCGCTCCTCCCGTCTGGTGTACGCCGATCTATCTCGCTCTCCGTACGGTGTACCAGGGTCTGGCCATATTGTGGGGTATCGTGCTAGAAGCAGGCAACCAAACCGGAGAGGATTCGTAGGATGGCCGAACGAGTGGCACTGGACCGTACGGATCGCGCCATCATCGCCGTCCTGCAGGAGAATGCGCGGCTGTCGAATAAGGAGCTGGCCGCCCGGGTCGGGATCGCGCCGTCGACCTGCTCGGAGCGGATGCGGCGCCTCGAAGCGGCGGGCACGTTCACCGGGTTCCATGCGACCGTTGATCCCGGTGCCCTCAGCATTGGTCTCCAGGCGATGATCGCGGTACGGCTGCGCCGTCACGCGTCCGAAGAGGTCGACGCGTTCCGGCGGCACGCCGCCTCAATGGAGGAGGTGATCAGCCTTTCGCACGTGACCGGCCCGAACGATTTCCTCGTGCACGTCGTCGTCCGCGACGCCGATCACCTGCGCCACCTTGCCGTGAGCGGCTTCACCACGATGCGAGAAGTCGACCACATCGAAACGGCGCTGGTCTTCGAGCACATCGCAAAGGGGACCTTGCCCGATTTGACAGCCTGATTGGGAGTGGCGGCTTCAGCGGTCGTAGCCGCGGGCGGCGATGATCGCCATCAGTCGCGGCCCGTCGAGCACCGGCACATACGGCAACAGATCATCGACCCAACGCGACACGTACTCGGTGAGCTGCTCTCGGACGATGGCCTGTAGCGCCTCGTCATCCCAGGGCTTGGCGATGTAGTGATCGAGATCGGCGTCGTTGACGGCTCGAATCGTGTCCTCCAGGCCCGCCTGGCCGGTCACCAGCACTTTGCGTGCGGCGCGCATCCGCCGGTCTTCGTTGAGTTCGACGAGGAAATCGACGCCGTGGACGCCGGGCAACAGGTGATCACAGAGCACGAGAGCTACGTCTTGCCCGGCCGCCTCGAGCGCCTGGAGCGCCGCGTGCGCATCGTCGACATCCTCGGCAGCTTCGATTCTGAACAAGCCCTCGAACGGAGCGACGTCTCGGATGAGCGCGTCTCTCACTTCGGGCTCGTCTTCGACGATCAGGATGGCGAGGTCGTTCATGTGACGGCTCCTGGCTGTTCGGGTTGTGTGGTCGGCAGCACGACGGTGAAGCATGTCCTACCGGGCTCCGACTCGACCTCGATAATCCCGTGATGCTGCGACACGATGTCCTGGGAGATCCGAAGACCGAGACCGAGACCGAATTCGACCCTCCCCTGGCGGGTCGTGAACCGGAGGTCGAATACCTTCTCGATGTGCTCTGCGGCGATGCCCGGTCCCGAGTCGATGATCTGGACCCGTACATGCCCCGGTTCGGGAACGTTGGATCGGACTGTGAGCTTCCCCGACCCGGCCATGGCCTGCAGCGCGTTGACGATGAGGTTGGTCCACACCTGGTTGAGCTTGCCCGCATACCCTTCGATCGGCGGCAGCTCGCCGTAGTCGCGCACGATGTCGATTCCTTGAGCCCGGTGCCCGAGGAGCACGAGCGTGTCCTCGAGCCCCGCGTTCACATCGATATCGGTGCTCAGCTCCCGGCCGGATCGGGCATACGTTCTCAGGCTGCCGACCAGATCGGCGATTCGCCCCGCCGATGCTCCGATATTGCGCAGGGCGAGTCCGAGATCGTAGAACCGCTCGATGTCGTCGAGCCGGGCCGCGACCGAAGCAGGATCGAGGGCGCCGAATCGTTCGGCGTACTCGTCCGCAGAGCCGACGCCGACTTTCACCAGCCGCCGGGCGATGCCCGGATCCAAACCAGCGGCCTCCAGGTCCATGCGCCGCCGACGCTCCTCACTCGTCGGGAGCGGGCTGCTCTCGATACCCGCGTGAAGATAGTCGGAAGCTACGTCGCCGGGATGCCGCTCGACGAGGAGGCCCTCGACGTCTTCCTGTAGGAAGTCCACCGAACGGACGATGGCCGCGATCGGGTTGTTCAGTTCGTGGCCGATTCCGGCAGCGAGTTCGCCGAGCGTTGCCAGCTTCTCGGACTCCACCAGCTGGGTCTGTGTCGCCGCGAGTTCTTGCAGCGTCTCGCGCATCCGGTCTCGCTCGGATTCGAGCGTCGTGTTCAGGTGTTCGATCTCGTTGTGCTGCTCCACAGCCCGGACCGCGCGTCGCGCAAACGATCGGAGGAGGACGGTGGTGAAGTGACCTGCGAGCGTCGGGCTGGCCACGAGCGCGCGGTTGAGGTCGGCATACGAGACAGGGATGGCGGTGACATCGGTTTCGGCCTCGACATCGAAGAAGGCGGACGTGCCCAGCGAGAGAGCGATCAGTCCGATGATGCGACCGGCCGTCCGGATGTGGAATGTGCTGCGATCGCCGTCTTCCGTGCGCGAGAGGCGCACCTTCCCCTTGGTGAGAATGATGACTTCCGATAGCGCCTCATTGGATCGAACGATCGACTCGCCGGGCGCATACGACCGGCGGGGTGGGTCGCCGAGGACGCGATCGATCTCCTCGATCAGCGCTCGCTCGACCTGCTTGTCGGACAGCGACCGGTCGGTGAGGAAGGTCTCCGCTGCATCGTTGCTCATGTCACCCCCAGGAGGCTCCAGATCGGCGGCGCAAGCACGAAGAACAGCACGAGCGAGACCGCACCGACGGCGAGACCGACCATCGACATGTCCTTGGTCTTGACCGCGCCGGTGCTGTAGGCGATTGCATTCGGAGGTGTGCTGACGGGCAACGCCATCGCCGACGAAGCGGCAATGGCAATGAAGAACGCCACAAGGACCGGGCTCAAGCCGAACCCGGCGGAGATCGCGAGGCTCAGGCCAATCGGCATGAGCAGGTTTGTCGCCGCGCTGTTCGAGATGACCGTGCTGAGCGCGATCGCGATCAGCGCCAGCACGAAGATGATCATTCCGGGCTCGATCGCCTCCCAGTTGACCTGACTCACGAGCCACTCATCGAGACCCGAGGTACCAACGCCGATGCCCAGCGCGATGCCGCCGGCAACCAGCCAGAGGACGTTCCACTGAATCGACTGCAGGTCGCGTGTCGTGAACACGCGCGTGGACAGCAGGATGACCACAGGCAGAAAACCTACGATGCTGGAGCTGACGCCGTGGATGGGTTCGGTGAGCCACAGGATCACCGTCACTGCAAACGTCACGTAGAAGACCATTGCCGGCAGGGATCGATCAAACGACGCCTCGATCGCGATCTCGATTCGATCCGAGCTCGACCGGTAGAAGCGGCCCAGGAGCCACCAGGCGCCGAAGAGCAGCAGCAGCACGATCGGCACGGCCACGACCATCCACTCGAGGAAGCTCACACTGATCCCGGCATCGGCGAGCGACCCGACCGCAATGGCATTTGGCGGCGTCCCAACCGGTGTTCCCATTCCCCCGATGTTCGCCGCGATCGGGATCGACAGCGCCAGGCCGGTCTTGAGACGATCGCCCGGCGGGAGGCTTGCGATCACGGGGATGATGACCGCCATGAGCGTTGCCGTGGTGGCCGTATTCGACATGAACATCGACAGCCCGGCCGTGATCACCATGAGCCCCAGCATGATGCGGCTCGTCGAGCTTCCGAACGGGCGCAACATCACCTTGGCGAGGTACCGATCGAATCCGAACTTCGCGGCGCCTTCCGCGATGAAGAAGCCGCCGAGAAAGAGCATGATCACCGGGTGGGCGAACGCAGCGAAGAACGTCGAGAACGCCGGGGCGTCGGGAATCGCCTCGCCAAATGCCTGGTCGCTGATCAGCAGGATCTCGAGCAGCACGATCAGCGTGGCCGTTGCGTGCAGCGGGATTGCCTCGGTGACCCATAGGACGATCGCCATGAGGAAGATGCCGAACATGCGCGAGCCCACGTCGCTCAGCTCAGGGAAGTCGACGATCCACGGGATCACGAGCGCCACCACGGCCACAGCGAGTCCTACGGGTCTGATCGCGTTCGAGATCGAACGCACGTTGAGGATCGTCATGCGCGCCGCTCCGGGGGTTTCGATCGGATGCTAGTGCTGTGGCAGTCGACGTTCGGGGTGTCGCCGCGTGCCCCACGCGGCACACTGCAGCTCCCCAGGAAAGCGCCAACGGACCAACAGCAGCCGGTCCGCCGCGTGCCGAACGCGGCACACTGCAGTTACCTCGGGAAGCTGCCACGGACCGGCAGCAGCCGGTCCGCAACCCCTACTCGCCGATCGCCCTGGCGATGAACGACGCAACGGTGTCGATGAGCTCGGGGGCCGAACGAATCGCCGGATCGTTGTGGTCGGCCCCTTCCACGACGTAGGTCGTTGCCTCGGCAGCAGCCGCGATCTGCGCGCTCTGGCTGAACGGCACCGTGCCATCCAGAGTCCCGGCGACGACGAGCGTCGGCACGCCATCGAGCACCCCGGCGTTGATGCGTTCGAGCGACGGGTAGCGGTCGCGAAGCAGCGCTGATACGGGCAACCACGGATAGTGGTGGCGCCCGACATCGACGAGCGACGTGAACGGAGAAGCGAGCACGATTGCCTCCGGCCGCCGTGCCTCAGCCGCGGCCACGGCGACCGCTGCGCCGAGGGACTCTCCGAAGTAGACCAGGCCGGCGGACGCCCCAACGGCGTCGATTGCCGCCTCGACCGTGGCAACCGCATCGGCCACCAGGCCCTCCTCGCTGGGCCGCCCCGGATTGGCGCCGTAGCCGCGGTATTCGGCCAGTACCACGTCGCCACCCGTGCTTGCCAGTGCATTCCCCAACGCCACCCGGTCGGCCCGGTTGCCGGCATTGCCGGGGAACACGATCACGAGCGGCCGGCTATCCGAGCCATCGGAGGGCCGGAGCCATGCCGTGAGCATGAGGTCGTCGGAGGATGCAACGCGCAGGTCGCTCCACGGGGCCGGCGGTACGCCCGGGTCCCCTCCGGGGAAGTAGATGAGCCGATCTTGCAGCATCCAAGTACCTCCGAGGGTGAGAGCGACGGTCGCAAACGCGGCACCGAGCGCGAACTTGAGCTTCATTCCCTCACGCTACCGAATGCGCGAGACTTGCACCCATGGATGGCACCGACCTCACCCTCGTCGTAGTCCTGATCGCCCTCCTCGTCGCGGCGGTGATCCTCGGCGCATCCGAGGCCGCACTTCTCCGTGTGCAGCGGGTGCGTGTGGAGGTTGCCGCCGGAGACGGTGATCGAGGCGCGCTCCGGCTCTTGCGTCTTCTCGACGACCTGCCTCGCGTTCTGAACACGGTGCTCCTCGTCGTGCTCCTCGTCCAGATCGGCGCGGCAACGGTCACGGGAATGCTGTCGGGGCGGCATTTCGGGAATCTGGGAGTCTCGATCGCATCGGTTGCGCTCACCGTCGTGCTGTTCGTCTATGCAGAGGCGATCCCGAAGACCTATGCCGTTCGCCACCCCTACCAAGTTGCGAGGGCGACGACGCCGATCCTGTCGGCACTCGCGTGGCTCCTCCGTCCGGTCGTGACGGTGCTCGTCCAGTTTGCAGACATGCAGGCGCCCGGGTCGGGCATCGCGGCCTCCACCACCGTGACCGAGGAAGAACTGCGCCGCCTGGCGTCGCATGCCGCGATCGAAGGTGCGATCGAACAGACAGATCAGGAGCTGATGGAGCGAGCATTCGAGTTGGGCGATCGCCGCGTCGTCGAAATCCTGACACCGAGAACGGAAGTGGTGGCCGTCGCAGCCGACGTGACCATTCGTGAGGCACTCGATACCGCCATTACGAGCGGCCACCGACGACTGCCGATCTATGACGGTGGCCTCGACAACGTCGTCGGCGTCGTGCGGCTCCAGGATCTCGCTGCGGCGATCACCGACCGTCCCGACGACTTCGTGACTGCCGTTGCCACGGATCAGCTGGTCGTCCCGGAGACCAAGCGAGTCGTCGAGTTGCTCGGCGAGATGCAGTCGAGCGGTGTGTACCTCGCCCTCGCCGTCGACGAACACGGAGGGACCGAAGGCATCGTCACGATCGAGGATGTGGTGGCTGAACTCGTTGGCCGGGTGTCCGATGAGGGTGAGCGCCTCCGCACCCCGATCCGAGGTGCGGGTCCCGGTCGCTGGTATGTCGACGCCGCTGCAGATCTCGACGACCTCGAAGACAAGACCGGCGTGTCGCTCCCCAGTGGCGATTGGCACACCGTCGGTGGCCTCGTGATCGGAGTCGCGGGGCGCATTCCGAGCGTCGGTGAGACCTTCGAGTTCGACGGACTGCTTCTCACCGTGCGAGCTGCGGAACCGCATCGCATCACCGTCCTCACGGCCGCGTTGAGCAGTCAGCCTCCATCGAGTTGAGCACGCAGCGCGTCCGGCGACTCGGCCGGCAGCTCGCAGACGAACCCCCGGCAGACATACGCCCGACCGGCGTCACCGGAACCACGGTCTGCCAGCAGCGGCACCACCGCGTCGCTTCCGTCACCTTGCGCAACGACTGCATCGGGCCGAAACCGCTCCCAAACGACATCGAGGAACGGCCGCCGGGCATCGGCGTCGCCCACCACGGCGACTTCGCGCATCGGGTTGGCCAGCCACACGCCGAGCAGGCTCCCGTGGGCCCACGGGTGGGTTGACAGGCTCGGACCGATCGACTGAATGGTCCGCTCGAGGCGTGCGGTCGCGCCGGCGTCGCCGGTGAATGCCGCCAGCGTGGCGAGGGCCTCGGCCGCCAAAGCATTGTCGGACGGCGTCGGGTTGTCGTGCGTGTTCTTCGGCCGAGCGATCAACGCCTCACCGTCGGAGGCCGTGGCGAAGAAGCCGCCGGCCGGGTCCTCGAATCGCTCGACCATCTCGCGCACCAGGCGCTCTGCCGCGTCGTACCACCGTTGCTCTCCCGCGGCCTGATACAGAGCAAAGAGACCGAGTGCAGCGGCACCGAAGTCGTCGCAGAACGCGTCGGGCCCGGAGCGGCCCCCGCGCCACGACCGGAGGAGCCGGTCGTCGGGCATGGCGCTCTCGGTGAGGAACCTGGCAATGCCGTCGGCGACGGTCAGGTAGCGCTCGTCGGAGAGGATCGCTCCGGCCTCCGCGAATGCCCGCAAGGCCAGACCGTTCCAAGCGGTCACGACCTTGTCGTCGAGGCCCGGTCGAACCCGCGTGCTTCTGCGGGCCCGTAGGCGATCATCGATGCGCTTCTTCGCTTCACCCAATTCACCCCCATCCATGCCGGTTCGCGCAACGATCGCCGACATCGGCTCCGGGAGATGCAGGATGTTCATGCCCTCGAAGTTGCCACCGGGAGAGACGCCGTAGAGGTCGCCGGCGAACGCGACGTCGTCGCCGAG
>JAHEEL010000173.1 GCA_024640745.1 Actinomycetes bacterium | reverse complement strand
CTCAGCTCCCCGACTGGCTCCAGCCGGTCGCAATCGCGACGCCGATGTTCCACGGCGTCGAACTCGCTCGGGCCATCGTCATCGGGACGCAGCCGACCATCGCTTGGTGGATCAGCGTGCTGTACCTCTGCGCTTGGATCGCCGTGGGAACCGCTCTGTGCTTCCGGCCCTTCCGAAAGCGACTGAAGCCATGACCACAGGACCCCTGCTGACACGAGTCGTCCCCCCACTGCCGAGGCGCTGGCGCGGGGGCTACGTCTTCGAACGCAACATCGCGGCGACGAAGTCGTTCTGGCCGGTCTACCTCTCCGGCTTCTTCGACCCGCTGTTCTACCTCCTCGCCATCGGCGTTGGGATCGGCCAGCTCGCCGGCGACGTCGAGGTCGCCGGCGTGCCGGTGGAGTACACCGCGTTCGTCGCTCCCGCCATGCTGGCGGCCTCGGCCATGAACGGTGCGGTGTACGAATCGACCAACATGTTCTTCAAGCTCAAGTATGCAAAGACCTACGACGGGATCCTTGCGACCCCGCTCGGAGCCCGTGACGTCGCCACCGGGGAGATTGCCTTCTCGCTCGCTCGCGGCGCCGTCTACTCGCTCGCGTTCTTGATCGTGATGGCGATCATGGGCCTCATCGGTTCGCCCTGGGGGGTGTTCGCACTCCCGGCCGCCATCCTCATCGGATTCGCCTTCAGCGCGATGGGAACCGCTGCCACGACGTACATGCGCTCGTGGCAAGACCTCGACCTCGTGACGCTGGTCACTTTGCCGCTGTTTCTGTTCTCTGCAACGTTCTATCCCATCGACATCTACCCCGAATTCATCCAGATCGTGACCTGGCTCTCACCGCTCTATCACGGCGTCGAGCTGATCCGTGGGCTCACGCTCGGCATCCTCGAGTGGACGATGGTCATCAACGTCGCCTATCTCGCAACCATGGGCCTGGCGGGGTCGCTCGTCACCGGCCGCCGCGTCGGTGATCTGTTGCTGAAATAGCCGCCCGTCCCAACGACGTTTCACAAGTGTCAGACCGTTGATACGCTCGACCCCAGGCAACGATGAAGGAGGCGGGATGTCGACTACCACGCTGAACGTGCCGGAGATCTCTTGCGGGCACTGCAAGTCCGCAATCGAAGGTGCCGTGAGCCCCCTCGACGGCGTTGATCGCGTCGAAGTGATCATTGAGGCCAAGACGGTGGAATTCGACTACGACGGCACCGACCGCACGCTGACTTCGATCGTGCGTGCCATCGAAGATGTCGGCTATGCAGTCCCAGACCAGACGTAGCCCGCGGTGAGCCCGAGCCCTCCAGACACGATCGCATTCGACGTCGAAGGTATGACCTGTGCGTCGTGCGCCCTGCGCATAGAGCGCGTCCTCGGGCGCCAGGACGGGGTCGAGTCGGCCGTCGTGAACTTCGCCGGCCAAGAGGCGAGGGCGGTCGTCGACCCGGGAGTGGTCGATATCGAGGGACTCCAAGCAGCCATTACCAAGCTCGGCTACGAGATCACCCCGTTTCCCGAAGGTGAGGATCGCCGCTCCCTGTCCGAACGATACGACGAGGAGGTCGCCTTCCAGCGCCGCAACGTGATCGGCGCTGCGACGCTCACCCTTCCGGTGATGATCCTCGCCATGCTCGGACCGGACGCACTCTGGTCTGAAGTCCTCCAGGGCGTTCTGACCACCATCGTCGTCTTCTGGTTCGGCCGTCAGTTCCACGCGGCCGCTTGGAAGCAGATCTCATCGCTGAGTCCGGCCATGGACACCCTCGTCTCCGTCGGTACCGTGAGTGCGTGGGCGTACTCGGTGTGGGCGGTCTTCGCCGGCTACCCGGTGTTCTTCGAGACGGCGGCCATGATCGCCACCCTGATCCTGCTCGGCCGGTTCTTCGAAGCCAGAGCGAAAGGGCGCGCCTCGAAGGCCATCACGAGCCTCCTCGAACTCGGCGCGAAGCAGGCGCGACTCAAGCGCGGCGACGCCGAGGAGATGGTCGACCTCGACGAGCTTGCGGTCGGATCCGTCGTGGTGGTTCGACCGGGTGAGAAGATCCCCACCGACGGGCGCATCCTCGCCGGTGCCTCATCGGTGGACGAATCGATGCTCACCGGTGAGTCCGCTGCCGTGGACAAGGCCGTTGGGGATGACGTATTCGGGGCAACGATCAATCAGCAGGGGCATCTCGAGATCGCCGTGACCCGCCTCGGTGGCAACACGGCGCTCGCCCAGATCGTGAAGCTGGTCGAAGAGGCCCAGGCTTCAAAAGCCCCGGTTCAGCGGTTGGCGGATCGAGTCAGCGGTGTCTTCGTCCCCGCCGTGATCGCCGTAGCCATCGTCACCTTCGTGGCGTGGATGGTCGTCGACGGCGACATCACCAACGCCATGCGCAGCGCCGTTGCCGTTCTCATCATCGCCTGCCCGTGCGCCATGGGCCTGGCCACACCGACTGCCATCATGGTCGGATCGGCCCGGGGCGCCGAGCAGGGTGTCCTGTTCAAATCGGCCGAGGTATTCGAGCGAGCCAAGGCAATCGATACCGTGGTCTTCGACAAGACGGGGACGCTTACGAGGGGCGCGATGACGCTCACCACCGTGGAAACCGACGCTCCCGACCAACGGTTCCTCACCCTCGTCGGCTCCGTCGAAGCGGCGTCGGAGCACCCGATCGGAATGGCCGTTGCGCTGGGCACCGAAGAGCGGGACGTCGCCATCCAACCGGTCCAGGATTTCGCGGCACATCGCGGTCTGGGCGTGGTCGGCACGGTCGACGGCTCGAATGTCGCCGTGGGTCGGCCGCTGCTGATGAGCGACCTCGGCATGGAGATCCCGGAGCGCCACCTCGCCGCCATGGAACGAATCGAGGTCGACGGGCACACCGCGTTCCTCGGCGGTTGGGACGGCCGGGTGCGCGGTGCGGTCGGCGTCGCCGACACCGTGAGGCCTTCATCGAAGCAGGCGGTTCGCGATCTCGACGCAATGGGTGTCGAGGTCGCAATGCTCACCGGAGACAACGAGCGCACCGCCGACGAGATAGCGTCCCAGATCGGTATCGATCGCGTCATCGCCGGCGTGCTGCCGGCCGGCAAGGCCGACGAGGTGGCGCGCCTCCAGACCAACGGCCGATCGGTCGCGTTCGTCGGAGATGGAATCAACGACGCCCCTGCGCTCACCCGGGCGGATCTCGGGATGGCGGTTGGGTCGGGAACCGACGTGGCCATCGAAGCCGGTGACGTGGTGCTCATGTCGGGCGATCCGAGGCTCGCCGTCACGGCTCTCGGCCTCGCCCGGGCGACGTTCCGAACGATCAAGCAGAACCTGTTCTGGGCCTTCGGCTACAACATCGCAGCGATCCCGCTTGCAGCCGTCGGGCTGCTCAACCCCATGATCGCTGCCGCGGCCATGGCATTCTCATCGGTCTCGGTCGTCACCAACTCACTGCGGCTGAGGCGGTACGGTTCTCCGTGATATGAACGTAACGACCTTCGTCACACCCGGGCTCGGCGACTCCACATACCTGTTCGACCACCAGGGCGTCGGACTGGCGGTCGACCCACAGCGGGACATCGACCGCTTCGTGGACGCTTCCTCGAGCCTCGACACTCGCTTCGTGCTCGAGACCCATCTCCACAACGACTACGTCTCCGGCGGACGGTCGCTCGCGGTCGCGACCGGCGCCGAACTGGTCCTTCCGGCAGCGTCCGGAGCCGCCTTCGACTACCGGCCTGCATTTCACCTCGAGGACCTGAATGCCGGGCCCTTCGCCGTGCGACCCATCCACACTCCGGGACACACGCCGGAGCACGTGAGCTACCTCGTGCTCGTCGACGATGAACCGGTCGCTCTCTTCTCCGGCGGGAGCCTCCTCGTGGGGTCCGCGGGGCGGTGCGACCTGCTCGGCATAGCCCGCGCCGATTCGCTCGCCCGGCTGCAGTACGGGTCGCTCGCGCGACTCGCCGCGCTTCCCGATCCGGTCGCCCTCTATCCAACCCACGGGGCCGGCTCGTTCTGCACATCGTCGGTCGCGGGGACCGCTGCCTCGACGATCGGACATGAGCGGCGCACCAGCTCGGTTCTCTCACACACAACGCCGGAATCGTTCATCGTTGCGGCTCTGGGCGATCTGCAGCCCTATCCGGACTACTACGCCTTCATGGGCCCGATCAACCTCGCCGGACCGCAACCCATGCCACCAACGAGCGTGCCGGCGATTGCGGTCAACGACGTTCCGAACGATGCCGAGGTCGTCGACATGCGTCCGCAGGCGGCGTTTGCCGCCGGCCACCTTCCGGGATCCCACGGCATGGAGCTGGAGGATCAGATGGGCGTCTGGGCCGGCTGGCTGCTCCCGTTCGACGCGCCGATCGTTCTCGTCGCGAATCCGGGCCAGGACATCGAGAACGCCGTGACACAGCTGGCGCGCGTCGGCTTCGACACCGTGGTCGGCACGATCACCGACATCAGCCGCGCGCCCGAGCTCGCGAGCTACCGTTTGGCGCCGTTCGCCGAGCTCATTGCCGCACTTCGCTCCGGCTCACCACAGATCCTCGACGTGCGGGCCCCCGACGAGCGGGCCGCAGCTTCGATCCCGGGATCCGTCCACGCCTACCTGCCCGACCTCCGAACGGGCGTGCCGAGCGAGCTCGACCCGGAACGGCCGGTGTGGGTGGTTTGCGGTGGCGGCTACCGGTCGGAGATGGCGGTCCACTACCTCGAGCGCGTCGGATTCGAGCCCATCGTGGTCACCGGTGGAGGCGTAGAGGCGGTGCTCGCCGGTCTTCACAGCACATCGACCGATCAGCCGGCTGCCGCCCCAGCATCGATGTCGCAGAGCTGAACGATCGCTGCGACCACGTCGTCGACGGCA
>JAHEEL010000021.1 GCA_024640745.1 Actinomycetes bacterium | reverse complement strand
TTCAAATGCCTGGGGCGAGGTGACTTCGTGGACGAGGTGCAGGTCGACGAAGAGGAGGTCGGTGCCATCGTCTTCGGTCAAGACGACGTGGTCGTCCCAGATCTTCTCGTAGAGGGTGCGGGGGGCATTCATGGTTCGCCGCAGGTTAGGGACAGGCATGCGATTCGCAACCAGTCATCTGCGCCCGTGGGCAAGGCCTTGGTCGACCGGGTCGAGGTCACTCGCGGGCGGCGCGAGCCCCGGTACGCTCACGGCGATGCCGCTTCTTCTTGCGCTCCTCCTGTCCGTTGCGCTCGGCGCCCCTTTCGGGGAGGCGGAGGCGCGGGCGCTCGAGGTCGATTCGGGGATGACCGTCGAGGTCTCC
This sequence comes from Actinomycetes bacterium, assembly GCA_024640745.1. Lineage (GTDB taxonomy): Bacteria > Actinomycetota > Acidimicrobiia > Spongiisociales > UBA5794 > JAHEEL01. The sequence continues at coordinate 17,100 of JAHEEL010000021.1, read as the reverse complement.
GTCGAAGTCGACGGCGGTCGCTCCGCCGTCTTGGCCCGCGTGGTCGCGTTCGCCGGTGAGCTGCCCCCGGTGGCGCTCGTCGATCAGGGCGACGGCCGATGGGTCGGGGTTCTTCGCCTTTCGGGACGCGAAGACGTGCAGATTGCTTTCGAAGCGATCGATGCCGGTGGATCGAGCGACATCTCAGATCTGCTGACGCTCACCGAGCTCGGCGTCGACCCCGCAGCGGTCTCGTCCTCGCGCCCCACGAGCCCGCAGGCGGATGCTCCGGGACCGAATTGGTGGCTGGTCGGCGGCGTGGCCGCGGGCGTGGCGGCACTGACGCTGGTCGTGTTCTGGGTCCTCGCCGGCGCGGGCGACAAAGCGGACCACGACGCGGGCGATCACGTCGATGCCGACGAGATCCCGGGCGAGTCGAACGACGGCATCGGCACCTGACCTCGGCCGGAAGACCGGCGGAAACGACGACGGGGTAGACCGGGAAGAAGCGGACCCGGGGCCGGATCAGGCGCGAGAACGACGCTTCAGCAAGGCTACGGCTGCCGCGAGCGCCGCAGCGGAGAGGACGACGGCCGCGCCGGTGAGTGGCGACGGCCTTGGGATCGCCGGGCCCACGGTGACCGGCCGTTGGAACTCGAGCATGGGCCAATCGCGCTCCTCCGCGATCGAGCGGAGTTCCTTCTCGGGATTGACGGCGACTGGATTCCCGACGGCCTCGAGCATGGGGAGGTCCGTGATGGAGTCCGAGTACGCGAACGACCCGTCGAGGTCGATCTCATCGGTTCGGGCCAGCGCTTGCATAGCGTCGGCCTTGCCCGGCCCCATGGCATAGACCTCGACCTCCGGGAGGTAGCGGCCCTGACTGTCGGTCTTCACCTTCGTCGCGATGACCTCGCTCACGCCGATGTATTCCGCGATCGGGCGGACGATCTCCTCGGGGCTCGCCGAGATGATGATGACGCGGCGTCCTTGCCGTGTGTGCTCGTCGATGAGGAACAGGGCCTCCGCGTAGACGAGTGGCTCGGCTACGTCCGCGAGCGTCTCACGAACGAGTTGCTCGATCTCGTCCCGCTGCCATCCCGCAATCAGGTGGAGCAGTTCGTCCCGGGCGCGGCCGAGTTGATCCTCATCGGCGCCGAACAGCCGATAGAAGACCTGAGCCATCCCCATGCGAGCGAGCGCCTTGCGGCCGAGGAATCCGGCCTGGTACAGCGGTTTGCCGAAGGCGAGCGTCGACGATTTCGCGATGACGGTCTTGTCGAGGTCGAAGAAGGCTGCCTGCTGCATGACGGCGAGTGTATCGGCAGATTTCGGGGGCAACGTGACCGTGAATCGGAGGTCTTGCATCGACGGGGGCGGGCGCATACGGTGCCTCCAGTTGTCTCACGGAGCTGCAATGCCGGCGCTTGCCATCTGGTCGCCGGAGGACGAGGTGCTCGGAGCCGTCGCGCCGCTCGCTCTCGGTGCGGCAGCCGGGACTGCCGTGGTGGTCGACGTGGATCCGTCGGGGCCGCGCTATCCGGGCGACATGACGCTCGCGCGTCTGGTCGCGGACGGTCCGACAAAGGCCGACCTCTCACCCCAACGGAGCGGCGTTGCGGTCATCGCAAACGGCGGCATCGATGCCGAGGACGCCGAAGAGGTGTTGCGCGCGCTCGTGAACGGCTGGCCTGCAGTGGTCCTGCGACTTCCGGCCGATCATTCCGGAGACGGCGGAGCAATTCCGGTGCTGCCCCTGGTGCCGGGCTCGATACTCAAGCGCTACCCCGGCCCTGCCGTGTACCAGCGTTCGGCTTGGCGGGTTCGGCCGCCGCAGGGCGGCGTCGTGCTGCCGCGACCGAGGCCCGGCACGGTTGGTGCGCTCCTCTCCGGTCGCGCTCCGCACCTCGGCGATCGGTGGCTCCGTGCATGGCGCCGGGTTTGGGATCACGCATGGGAGTGACCGATCGGATCATCCGTCAGCTCCTGGAGTCCGATGTGCCGCTCGAGCGCGGGGCACTCACGGCGGCTGCATCGGCGATTGCACCCGACGTTGCTCCGCTTGCGGGTCCCGACGCGATCGTCGACGCCGTGGACGCCCTCGCGGGTCTTGGCCCCGTCGAGCGGCTGCTTCGAGACCCCGACGTGACCGACGTCCTGGTCAACGGGCCGTCCGAGATCTGGATCGAGCGGCGCGGCGTGCTCGAACGGAGCGATTGCTCTTTCGCCGACGACCGGGCGATCATCGCCGCCGTCGAGCGGGTGCTGGCGCCGCTCGGTCTCCGCATCGATCGGGCAAGCCCTGCGGTCGATGCTCGCCTCCCGGACGGTTCACGTTTGCATGCGGTGATTCCGCCGGCGTCGGTCGACGGTCCGATCATCGCCGTGCGGCGGTTCTCGGCGACCGTCTCCGATCTCGACGAACTGATCGCCGGCGGTGGTATCTCGGCCGACGGTGCTGCGCAGCTTCGCTCGGCGGTGACCGATCGGCGGAATCTCCTCGTGGCCGGGGGAACCGGCGCGGGTAAGACAACGCTGCTGAACGTGCTTTCGAAGGAGATCGACCAATCGGAGCGCACGGTGACGGTCGAGGATGCGGCCGAGCTCCGTCTCGACGGGCACGTTGTTCGGCTCGAGGCCCGCCCGCCGAACGCCGAAGGAGTTGGGGAGATCACGCTGCGCACGCTGCTTCGCCACGCCCTGCGTCTTCGCCCTGATCGCATCGTTGTGGGAGAAGTCAGAGGTCCCGAGGCCCTCGACATGGTTCAGGCGATGAGTACCGGGCACGACGGATCGATGTCGACGATCCACGCCAACGGACCGGAGGAAGCCCTGTGGCGACTCGAGAGCCTTGCCGCCACCGCAGGCTCCGGTGCATCGATCGAAACGCTCCGACGTCAAATCCGATCCGCAATCGACCGGGTCGTCTTCGTTTCACGCCGATCGGGCGAGCGTACGGTCGCTTCGATCTCTGAGGTTCGCGCCGACGCAATCAACGAGATCTACCCGTGCTGACCGCCGTGCTCCTCGGGGTCGGCGTCGCGGTCGGGGTTCACCCGGCGGCGCTCGCTATCGCCGCGGTGGCGGTCATCGAGCCGCGCCTCGTTCTGGCGGGCGCCGGCGTGTGGGCGATCGTTGCGGCAAAGCGACGCCGCTCACCGCGCATTGCACCGGACGACGAGGCGACGTACTTCAGGGCCCTCGCCGCCGAGCTGCGAGCAGGTGCATCGCTGCGGCGCGCGCTCGGCGAGGCCGCGCATCGCGTGCCGGCCATTTCGTTCGACCGGCCGGTTCGGTTCGCGCTGGCCGGCGCTCCGATGGGAGACATCGCCGCGATGGTCGAAGAGCGATTCCCGGCAAATGGGCGGCTTGCCGCTTCGGCATTCCGGCTCAGCGACTGGTCGGGTGCGCGCGTGGCCGACACTTTCGAGGGCCTCGCGGATCGGGCCGCCGGCGCTGCCGAGATGATTCGCGAGCGACGGGCCGCCACCGCTCAGGCTCGCCTGTCGGCGATCGTTGTCGGCGTCGCTCCCGTTGTGTTCGCCCTCCTGCTGTTCGCAAGCGGCCATGCGACGGGGTTCGCGCTGCACGGCGCGGTCGGTCTGGTCATGCTGGGAGTTGGGCTGACGCTCGAGATCGTCGGCCTCCTGATCGTCGCCTTGATCGTCCGGAGGGCGGAGCGATGATCGTGCTCCCGGCGACCATCCTCTGCTTCCTCGTGTGGCGAGGGATGTTGCGGACCGCTCTGGGCGCCATTGTGCTGGTCGCATCGATTCTCGCCCCGGTTGTTGCTGCGGTCGGCGCTCTCGGCCTGGGTGCCCTGGTCATCGTTCGGCGAGCCGTCCGGCCGATCGCTGCCGATGACGACGTGGCGCTGCTCGCCGAGCTCACCGAGCTCGGACTCACGTCCGGTCTCACGTTCGCGGCAGCGGTGGAGGCGGCGACGGACGCGGTGCCGGGCGAGGAGTCCGCGAGGCTGCGCCGGGCCGGGCGACGCGATCGTGGCAGCGCCGACCGGCCGGAGGATGATCCCGGGCTGCTCGTCGTCGCTCGCCGAGCGCTTTCCACCGGCGCTCCGCTCCTCCCAGCGGTTTCCGGCTATGCGAGCACGCTGCGCAATGAGGAGCGTTCAAGACAGCTGACTGCTGCTCGGCGCCTTCCCGTGAAGCTGCTCTTCCCGCTCGCGCTGCTCATTCTTCCCGGCTTCCTGATCCTGACGGTCGGTCCGGCCGTCCTGGGAGGCCTCCAGCGTCTCGGTCTCTGACTTCCCACCGACCCGGCCGGAAGCCGGCAAACGAAAGGAAGCACTATGCGTCGCACGCTCTTGGACGAGAACGGCCAGGCCACCGCCGAGTACGCGCTGGTCATCGTCGCCGCCGCGGCCGTCGCCCTTGCCTTGATCATTTGGGCGACAACCAGCGATCTTCTCCCGGCGTTCTTCTCCACGGTCATCCGGAAGGTGACCTCGGTCGCCGAGGGTGCAGGGATCGGGTGAGCCAGCGGGGGAGCGCCGTCGTCGAGTTCGCGCTCATCGTGCCCCTGGTGCTTGCCCTCGTCCTCGGCATGGTCGAGGTCGCCCTGGTTGCTCGTACACAGCTCGAGGTCGTGAACGCCGCGCGCGAAGGGGCGCGCCAGGCAGCTGCATCGTCGGATCCGGCCGACGCCGTTCGTGCTGCCCGGAGTGCCCTGGGCGCCCAGGGCTCGGCGGCACGCGTTTCGGTGCGCCGTCCCGACGCGGTCGGGCGTCTGGCCGAAGTACGGGTCTCGGTGCCCTACCGGGTGGCCGCTCCGCTGTTCGGCGGAGTGTCGCTCGAGATCAGCGCCCGGGCGGCGATGCGGGTCGAACGGTGAGGCGCGAGCGCGGGTCTGCGACGCTGCTGCTCCTTGCGGTGGCCTGCCTCGTGCTCGCGATGACCATCGGCGTTGCCGATGCCGGTCTGGCGCTGGCGGGAAGGCTACGGGCCGCGGCGGCTGCTGACGCGGCAGCTCTGGCCGCGGCACCGGTCACGTTTCGACCCTTCGGTGCAGCCGGGAGTCCAACGGCCGAGGCACGACGCCTCGCAACGGCCAACGGATCGGTGCTGGTCTCGTGTCGGTGCCCGATCGATCGCGACTGGCGACCGCGGACCGTCGAGGTCGTTGTGGAGCAACGCGTTGCCCTCCTCGGCATTGGCTCGATCATCGCCCGGGCCGCGAGCCGCGCCGAGTTCGACCCGCGAGCCCTCCTCGAGCCGTAGCTACTCCGAATCCTCCAGATCCTCCAGCAATCCGTCGTCACCGAGATCGGCGAGCATCTCGTCCGCTTCCGGCTTCAGTCGCACCACCGAGGCCGGTCCAGCCCAGCCGGGTGTCCCGGGAACCACCACGTTGGCGATCTCGGCGGGATCGAGCGTGTGGATCGCGGCGCCGAGCTGGATGAGGTCGGTCGGCGTCAGACTCGTCCACGTGTGGTCCAGGAGAACCTGCAGGATCTCCGGCGTGTCGAGGACGTCGTTCATCTGCAACAACTGCAGGACGGCCAGCATGACGAGGCCCTGGTTCGCCGATCGGGTCAGGTCACCGCCCGGAATCCCCTTGCGGGTGCGGGAGTATTCGAGCGTGCGTTGCGGCGATAGGGTTTGTTCGCCTGCCGGCCATCCCGACCACCAGGCCTGGTTGGGGATGGCTCGGGGAAGGTCGATCGGGAGATAGCCGATTTGCCCCATCATGTCTTCGAATCCCTCGAAGCCGGTGACGACATACCCCTCGACGGGCAACTTCCACGTTTCGACGACATGGTCGACCATGACCTGTGGACCGCGGCCCGACATGAGCGACGTGAACTTCATCGAACCGTAGGCCGTCGACACCCAGCTGTCGCGAGGAAAACCGAGGATCGTTCCGCTGCCGTCGGACGGGTTCGCTGTGAGTAGGTGGATGCTATCGGCGCGATGCGTCTGCTGGTCACCGCCCACCCGTGCATCGGAACCGATCACCATGACCATGCGCGGCTCTTCGCCGAGCCATGGCGGCTCACCGACTGGTTGGGCACCGACGACTCGCCACCCATTGCCATCGTCATCAGCAGCGAACAGAACGTCGCCGGAGTCGAGCACGGTCACCCCGACCCGGCCGTCTGCAACGTCAGCAACCGAGCCGGTCGCGGCGACCTGATCCGGGGTCGCAAGCGGGTGCTTGCGGAGATGGTCGATCAATCCCGAAGGGACGTCCGGGTCCTTGTTACGGTCGTCCCGTTGCCACGACAGGAGGTCGGCGACCGCCACCATGAGGTCGTCCGGAAGGCTTCCTTCGACGGCAACCGTCGCGATCGGCTTTGTGGTGCTCGTGGTCGTGGAGCTCGTCGACGTCGACGAAGTGGCCGGGACGGTGTTCATCGTCGTTGGCGCTGCGGTGGTCTCTGCGACGCTCGCCGAGCACGCGGCAGCCAGGAGGCATAATGCGGCGACGGCGACGAGAATCGAGAATCGACGGTGCACGGCCGAGCATCGTACGCCGATCGGGAGATAGATCGGTGGACCTCGCTGCATCGTCGTCGTTCCCGGCCACTCGGCAGCAGAGGGGACCGGCGGGGATCTGGGCTCGATCTCACGAATCTATAATCCAGCCATCCTCAATTGCCGACCCTGGGAGAATCTGTGAGTCAGCCGGAACTGTGGCTCTATGCCGCCGCAATTATGGGCGTCGCCGCCCTCGTTCTCGCGTTCTTCTACGCCCGCGAGGTGACGTCGGCCGATCCGGGCAGTGAGGTAATGGTCGACTTGATGGGTGCCATCCGGAAGGGGTCGATGGCGTTCCTGCGGCGGGAGTATCGAGCGATCGCAATCTTCGTTGCGTTGCTTGCCGTGCTCATTTTGATCTTCCTCCCGTGGGGCCGCCCCTGGGGTGCGATCGCCTACGTCTTCGGCGCACTGCTCTCGGCGACGGCCGGGTTCGTGGGGATGCGCATCGCCACTGCGGCCAATGCCCGAACCGCCGAGGGCGCACGACGCGGCGGGATCGAGGTCGCGCTTCCGATTGCGTTCCGGGGTGGAGCCGTCATGGGATTCACGGTTGCGGGGCTTGGACTGCTCGGCTTCTCGATCGGCGTGTGGCTCTTCAAGGAGGTTCTCGAAGTCGACGATTGGGTGGCGATCGTTACGGCAATCGCGCTGGGCGGCTCATCCATCGCCCTGTTCTCTCGCGTCGGCGGCGGCATCTACACGAAGGCGGCCGATGTTGGCGCCGACCTCGTCGGCAAGGTAGAGGCGGGGATTCCTGAGGACGATCCGCGCAACCCGGCGACGATCGCCGACAACGTCGGCGACAACGTGGGCGATGTCGCGGGTATGGGCGCCGACCTCTTCGAGTCGTATGTCGGGTCGCTCGTCGCTCCAATCTCCTTTGCAGTCCTCGTGTTCGGTGTGGCCGACGAGGCCTTCACCATGCAGACCGTGTTCTACCCGCTCATGATCGCCGCCATCGGCATGCTCGCCTCGATCATCGGCTCGTTCCTGGTGCGTCCCGGCAAGGCAAGTCTCGCGGCAACCCTCGAGCGTGGGACATGGGCCGCAGCCGGCCTCACGGTCGTCGGCGTTGGTGCGCTGACGCCGCTGATGTTCAGCGGTGTCGAGGGAGTGAAGAACCTCTGGGGATTCTTCTTTGCGGTGCTCGTGGGACTCGCGGTGGGCATCATCATCGGACGGATCTCTATGTGGTTCACTTCCGACGAGCACAAAGTGGTCAAGGAGATCGCGCGGCAGGCGCAGACCGGTCCGGCCACCGTCGTCCTGGCCGGGATCTCCGAGGGCATGAAGTCCTCCGCCTACTCCGTGATCGTGGTGGCGCTCGGCATGGGAGCTGCGTTCTGGGCCGGTGACTGGGCCGTCGACGGCGGCGGGATCTACGGCGTGGCGATCGCGGCGATCGGCGTGCTCGCAACGCTCGGCATCACCGTCTCGGTCGATGCCTACGGGCCGATTGCAGACAACGCCGGCGGTATTGCCGAGATGGCGCATCTTCCGCCAGAGGTTCGTGAGACCACCGACGCCCTCGACGCGCTCGGCAACACGACGGCCGCGATCGCGAAGGGTTTCGCGATCGGTTCGGCCGCCGTCACCGCGCTTGCCCTGTTCTTCACGTTCATCCAGTCGGTGAACGTTGAACTCGCAGACGCGGGCAAGGACACGATCGAGGCGCTCGACATCCTCAGTATCTGGGTCATCGCCGGCCTCTTCATCGGCGGCATGTTCCCGTACATCTTCGCGGCGCAGACGATCCAGGCGGTCGGCCGGGCGGCGAACGAGATGATCGAAGAAGTACGCCGACAGTTCCGTGAGATCCCGGGCCTGCGCGAAGGCGACCCCGATGCGAAGCCGGAGTATGAGAAGTGTGTCGACATCTCGACGCGGGCGTCGTTGCGGGAGATGATCCTGCCGGGATCACTCGCCGTGGCGCTGCCGCTCATCGTCGGGTTCATCAGTCTCGAGATGCTCGGCGGCCTGCTGGCAGGAGCTCTCCTGTCTGGTTTCCTCCTTGCCATCTACATGGCGAACGCCGGTGGGGCCTGGGACAACGCGAAGAAGTTCATCGAGGCGGGGGCCTTCGGCGGAAAGGGCTCGGACGCCCACAAGGCCGCCGTGGTCGGAGACACGATCGGCGACCCGTTCAAGGACACCTCGGGACCGTCGATGAACATCGTCATCAAGGTCATGACCATCGTCTCGCTGATCTTCGCCTCCGCCTTCGTGAGCTACGGCCTCTTCTAGGACGTTGCGTCTCTCGCACGAAGTGCTACCGAGACGAGGACATGCCCCGGACACGGTGCCGAATCCCCCTCACTCGTGGATGGGAAATTATGGCTGGAATCCGCTGAGTGATTTTCCCGCAGCAAGCGAGACGAGTTAGGATCGCGAGAGAACCAGGTTCATTCTGGTTCGCGGAGGGAGTTCCCTTTCGAATTCGGAGGAGATAATGCGAAGAGCAAGTTGGCTCATGTTGCTCGTTGTCTTTGCACTGGTCGTAGCGGCCTGTAGCAGTGACAGCGACGACACCACAACAACGGCGGCGGACGCGGGCGGTGGCGACACCGCCACGACGACGACCGCCGCAGCCGGCGGCGATGACACCGCCACGACGACGACCGCCGCAGCCGGCGGCGGCGACGAGATGGTCGACGTCAGCGGTACGGAGGTCTCGGTGTTTGCGGCGCCGACCGGCGACGAGGGCGCCTCGATCCAGGCGACGTTCGACGTGTACAACGAGGAGACCGGCGGCACGGTCACGTATGAAGGCTCGGACGACTTCGAGGCGCAGCTGCGCATTCGCGTCGACGGCGGCAACCCGCCGGACATTGCGATCACGCCGCAGCCCGGTTCGATCTGCGTCTTCGCCGACGCAGGCGAGATCGTCGCACTCGAGGACATGGGCTTCGACATTGCTGCGCTCGAAGCGGCACACGGTGCGTACTTCATGAACCTCGGCAAGTGCGCGGACGGCAAGCACTACTCGATCCCGACGAATGCGAACTACAAGAGCATCGTTTGGTACAACAAGCCGGTCTTCGACGCCGCGGGCTACACCATTCCCGAGACATGGGACGAGATGGTGGCACTGTCCCAGCAGATGGTCGACGACGGCACGACGCCGTGGTGTATTGGTCTCGGCAGTGACGCGGCCACCGGCTGGCCCGGCACGGACTGGATCGAGGACATCATGGTCCGCACCGCCGGTGCCGATGTCTACAACCAGTGGTCGAACCACGAGATCCCGTTCAACGATCCCGCGGTGAAGGCCGCCTTCGACAAGTTCGCTGAGATCATGTTCGCCGACGGGTTCGTCCTCGGTGGCGCCGCCGGCGTTTCGGCGATCGACTTCCGGGATGCTCCGGATCCGATGTTCAATGATCCGCCCAGCTGCATGCTGCACCGTCAGGCATCGTTCATTGCGAACTTCTTCCCGGAGCCGTTGCCCCGTGAAGATGCGGCGTTCTTCAACTTCCCGGCCATCGACACCAGCCTCCCGGCTGCTGCGATGGGCGGTGGAGAGCTCGCGATGGTCTTCAACAACCGTCCCGAGGTGAAGGCTGCCCTCGAAGCGTATGCGGGTGTCGACTTGCAGTGCATCCAGGCCTCGGGCGCCGGCGTCCCGGGCATCGAGCGCATCTCGGCGAATGCAAACACGCCGAACGACTGCTACGTCACCGACACGGTGAAGCTGCAGGCAGAAGCAGTTGCTGCCGCTCTCGGCGCTAACGGCTTCGTGTTCGACGGTTCTGACCTCATGCCACCGGCAGTGGGTCAGGGCACGTTCTGGACCGGCATGATCGATTGGACCCGCGGCACGTCGACCGACGACGTGCTCAACTCCATCGAGAACAGCTGGCCGTAGGCCACGACCGAGTCAGTAACAAATCGAGGGGGCGGTCCGGTTGGGCCGCCCCCTCTTTTTTGTGTAGAGTCGGCGTCGCACGGGATGGAGGTCTGAATGCCCATTGACATCGAGAAAGAGGCTCCGGAATCCGGAGAGTCCAGACCGGTCAAAGAGATCTACAAAGGGCCCGGCCCGAACTTCCTGACGCAGTTGATGCGGATTGCCGTGTCGCTTGCGGTGCCGCTGATTGCGTTCGGCATCCTCTACTGGGCTGGGACGATCCTGCTCGACGAGGACGCCAACCGGCTGGTCGTCGTGGTCATGGCGCTCATCATCGGAGTGCTCGGCGTCTTCGGGTTGTTCTACGCCATGAACTGGCTCACGAACCTGCTCCCGGAGCGCTATCGGCACTACGTGCTTCCGTTCGTGTTCGTCGGCCCCGCCCTCGTTCTGCTGACGGTCTTCCTCCTGTATCCCACCGTCGTGACGTTCAGGTTGAGCTTCCAGAATGCCCAGGGCGAAGGCTTCGTTTGGTTGGAGAACTACGTGGAGATCTTCACCGACTCGGGCACGCTGGAAGCGCTTCGCAACTCGATCCTATGGGTGATCATCGTCCCGGCGCTGGCCGTCAGCATCGGTCTGTTGTTCGCGGTGCTCTCCGACAAGCTGGGAAGCAAGGGAGAGGCATTCTCGAAGTCATTCATCTTCATGCCGATGGCGATCTCCTTCGTCGGCGCGTCGATCGTCTGGCGGTTCATCTACAACTTCCGTCCCGAAGGCTTCGGTGAGCAGATCGGCATCCTGAACGGCATCTGGACGGCGATCGGGAACGAACCGGTCGCGTGGCTGCTCCAGGAGCCCTGGAACAACTTCTACCTCATGGTGATCCTGGTCTGGTTGCAGGTCGGGTTCGCGATGGTGATCCTGTCGGCCGGCATCAAGGCGGTCCCCGACGACATCATCGAGGCGGCACGGATCGACGGTGCCAAGGAGACTCAGGTGTTTTGGAGGGTGATCATCCCGTCGATCTCGTCGACACTGGTCGTGGTGTTGACCACGATCGTGATCACCGTGTGGAAGGTCTTCGATATCGTCTTCGTCATGACGTCCGGTGAGTTCGGGACGTCGGTTGTGGCGGAGCGCATGGTGACGGAGTTCTTCACGTTCGGGAACGAAGGAAAGGGAGCGGCGCTCGCCGTCGTCCTTCTCGTTGCCATCATCCCGTTGATGGTGCTCAACGTGCGACGGTTCCAAGCGCAGGAGGCCCAGCGATGACAACCACCACCGCCGAACCGACGGCGCCCGACACCGACTACGTGCCCGAGCAGAAGAGCTTCTGGAGCCGGGTGTTCTATCGCTGGCCGATCAAGCTCGTCATCCTGATCATCGTGATCATCTGGATCATTCCCACCCTCGGCGTGTTGATCAGCTCCTTCCGGCCTCAGGCCGATGTCGACGCAAACGGCTGGTGGACGGTGTTCTCAAACCTCGGATCCAACGAGTGGACCTTCTCGAACTACTCCGACGTTCTTTCGTCCGAGGGCTTCGGCAACTCCTTCCTCAACAGCCTGTCGGTGACGATCCCGGCCACCGTGATGCCGATCACGATCGCCGCGTTCGCCGCCTATGGGTTCTCCTGGATGGAGTTCCCAGGCCGCCAGTGGCTCTTCGTCGTGGTGGTGGCGATGATGGTGATCCCGCTCCAGATGGCACTGATCCCGCTGCTGCGGCTCTACACCACGATCAACCTCAACGGGACCTTCCCGGCGATGTGGTTGGCTCACACCGGGTTCGGTCTGCCGCTCGCGATCTACCTGTTACGGAACTACATCGGGTCGCTTCCATCGTCGATGATGGAATCGGCGAGCATCGACGGCGCGACACCGTTCGACACGTTCACCAAGCTCGTGGTACCGCTGTCGGTGCCGGTCCTGGCGTCCTTTGCGATCTTCCAGTTCCTCTGGGTGTGGAACGACCTTCTGATCGCTCTGGTCTTCCTCGGTGGTGAGCCGGACGTACGGGTGATCACGCTGGCGCTGAACAACCTCAACGGATCCCGCGGCCAGGCATGGCACTTGCTGACGGCGGGCGCGTTCATCACGATGGCGCTCCCGCTCGTCGTGTTCTTGTCGCTGCAGCGGTACTTCGTGCGTGGCCTGACGGCCGGTTCGGTCAAGGGCTGAGCCTGGGCGCCCGCGTTTGGCCGGCGGTGCTGCCGAAGGGCGACGCGCCGTGACGGAAGAGGATCAGAGCTACAAGCGGTCCTGGTTCGCGATTGGCCTCAGCACGATCGTCTTGATGGTCAGCTACAGCTCGCTGCTCGTGGCCATCGTTGCGACGCAATCCGACACACCGGAGGCAGCGGGTCCCACCTTTGCCCTGGGGTTTGCGTTGGTTCCGGTGGCCTTCGTCGCGCTCGCTTTCCTGTCCGGGCGGCGAAACGCTCCGACGGCCGTGCTCAAGGCCGCGGGAGTATGGCTGCTGGTCGCGCTTCCGCTCGGCCTCTTCAATCCGGTCTTCGGGCTGTGCGTTGGGTTCGGCATCGGGGGCGTGCTCACCTTGAAGGAGCGCGACACCGATCGATGGCAGGCCCGAACCATCGCTGTGCTGCTCGTCGCGACGTACTCGCTCAGCATGCTGTGGGTGATCCCCGCGATCGGCTTGCTGAGCGGCGGCCTGTTGCCGTTCGCCTGCCTCGGCCTCGCCGACTACTACACCCAGCACCGTGAGGCGACGCGCGCGGCGTCCGATTGAACCGACGCCTGCTTCCCTTCAACGAGAGCCGGCGCGGCGTTCTACGCTATGCCTGTTCTACGGAGGGGACACCCTGGCTCGCATCGTCACACTCGCTCGTCACGGAGAGACCGTCAGCAACGTCTCGGGACACTGGCAGGGGCAGAGCGATTCGCCGCTCAGCGATCGCGGCCACATGCAGGTCGACCGACTCTCGCAGCGGCTGGACTCACACGATGCGACCCTGCTGATCACATCCGATCTTGGGCGAACGCGGACGACGGCATCGGCGATCGGGCACGCGGAGCCGAGCGCTGCATGGCGTGAGTTCGATCTCGGTGCTTGGGACGGACTCAGCACGGAGGAGATTCGCGGCCGATACCCGGGAGTCGAGCGGGAGCGATTCGGGACCGGCGACTTCCATCCCGACGGTGGGGAGCGCTTTGCCGATTTCGCCGATCGAGTTCGCGACGCGTTCCAGACGGTGGCCGACCGCTTGGACCATGGCGAGCAGGCCATCGTGGTCACGCACGGCGGCGTGATTCAGACCGTGGTTGGGGCAATCATCGGCGCCACCGTTCGGTCCGGCATGCTCGTCCCGTCGAACACCTCGCTGACAACGATCCGCCTCGAGGGCGACCACGCCGAAGTGTTCTCATACAACGACGACCTCCATCTCAACGGCGATGCTGCTCGACCGCCGGGCACCCGGCTGCGGTTGATTCGCCACGGTGAGACGGAAGCCAATCTCGAGCACCGCTGGTGGGGGAGAGGCGAGACGAATCTCACCGAAGCGGGGCGGCGGCAGGCCGCATCTCTCGCGGCCGTGGGTGGGCCGTACAACGAGATCGTCTCGTCTCCGTCGTCTCGCGCGGTCGAGACGGCGATGCCGGTTGCAGCAGGGGCGGGTGTCGCGGTGCAGGTCAATCACGATCTCGCGGAAGTCCACTTTGGCGAGTGGGAGGGGCTCACCGGATCCGAAGCACGAGCCGCGGATCCTGAGGCATTCTCCCGGATCTTCGACGAGGGCAGGGACGAGCCGAGAGGTCACACGGGTGAGAGCTTTGCCGAAGCGGGGCGGCGATTCGGCCGGGCGGCTGCCGGCATCGCCTCGAATGGTTCGGGGACGGTCGGCGTGTTCACCCACGGTGGGGTCACACGGGCGTATGTCGGGAGCCTCCTCGGGATTCCGTTCGCGAGGCGCGAGGGCTTTCCCATTCAACGCAATACGGCCCACAGCGAGATCATCTTCGATGTCTCCGGACCGCGCGTCTCCTCCTACAACGTCGCTGCGCATCTCGGGGACTGATGGTGCGCCTGCTGCTCATCACCAACGACTATCCGCCGAAACCGGGCGGAATCCAGCAGTACCTCGGCAATGTGATCGACGCCTACCCGGACGAGTGGCACGTCATCGCCCCCGCCGATCCGGGCGCCCGGCCGGACGATCGCGTGAGTCGAAGCGGCTCTTCGTTCATGTGGCCGACGCCGGCGGTCGGCGCGTGGGTCGAGCAGCGCGCGGCCGCGTTCGGTCCGGACGCGATCCTTTTCGGCGCACCGCACCCATTGCCGTTTCTCGGACCCGGGCTGCGCTCTCGACTGGGCGTTCCCTACGGCGTGCTGAGCCATGGAGCCGAGATCACGTTGCCGGCCGCAGCTCCGGGGATGCGCCAGGCGGTCGCCAAGGCACTGCGAGATGCCGATGTTCGATTCGCCGTCAGCCGGTACACCGTCGATCGAGTGCGCCGACTCACCGGACGAGACGTCGTGTTCGTCGGTGCCGGGGTCGATATCGACGCTTTCAAGCCCCCGCCGATCGGCGGCAACGAGATACCGGTCGTCGGATGCGTATCGCGCTTCGTACCCCGAAAGGGGCAACAGCGGCTGATCGAAGCTGCTGCGCGTCTCACCCGACCGGTCGAGCTGCTCTTTGTAGGCAAGGGCCGTACCGAATCGCAGTTGCGCAAGCGGGCGGAACGGCGCGGCGTACGTGCCCGGTTTGAGGTCGACGTTCCGTGGTCCGACTTGCCGGAGCTGTATCGCGGAATGGACGTCTTCTGCATGCCATGCAAGTCACGCTGGGGCGGACTGGAAGTCGAGGGTCTCGGCCTGGTGTTCCTCGAAGCGGCCGCAACCGGGCTTCCCGTGCTCGCCGGGGACTCAGGTGGATCGCCGGAGACGGTCATTCCGGGCCGGACGGGATACGTCGTCCACTCCACCGACGATATCGTCGAAGGGCTCGAGCTGCTGTTGGACAACCCGGACCGTGCCGAGGCCATGGGCCGCGAAGGGCGGCGCTTCGTCGAGGACGTGTTCACGTGGCCGAGAGTCGTCGAGCGCTTCCGAAACGGGTTTGGCGGCTGAATCCGAGAGCGGCCCGACACCCATTGTGTTGACAAAACGGCCATACTCCCGCATCGTTGTCCCCGTCCCCGATCTACCGAGCGTTGTCCACTCATGCCCAAGCACCTCGTCATCGTCGAGTCTCCCGCGAAAGCGAAGACGATCTCCCGCTATCTCGGCGGCGACTTCGTCGTCGAGTCCTCGGTTGGTCACATTCGCGATATCCCGACCAAAGTCGGTGAAGTCTCGGAGGCGAAGAAGAGGGAGTGGAAGGAGACGCGATTCGGCGTTGACATCGACAATGGTTTCAAGCCGATGTACGTGGTCACTCCGGGATCGAAGAAGCAGGTGGCCGAACTCAGGAAGCTCATGAAGGGGGCCGACTCGCTCTACCTCGCGACGGACGAGGACCGCGAGGGTGAGGCGATCGCGTGGCATCTTCTCGAAGTGCTGAAGCCGAAGGTACCGGTCCATCGGATGGTCTTCCATGAAATCACCAAGGAGGCCATTCAGGAAGCGATCGAACACCCGCGCGAACTCGACGAGAAGGTCGTTGCGGCCCAAGAAGCCCGCCGCGTCCTCGACCGTCTGTTCGGGTACGAGGTCTCTCCAGTCCTCTGGAGAAAGGTCCAGCGAGGCCTCTCGGCTGGGCGCGTGCAGTCGCCCGCAACCAGGATCATCGTCGACCGGGAACGGGAACGGCTGGCGTTCGTTGCTGCCGTCTACTCGGGCGTGACCGGAGCCTTCACCAACGGCGACGGCTCCGCACCGTTCGAGGCCAGACTCGTCGAGCTCGATGGCGAACGCGTCGCCACCGGAAGCGACTTCGATCAAGCGGGAAGGCTTCGTCCAAACCGGATCGTGCTCGATTCCGAGAACGCGACCGGCCTAGCGGCAGAGCTCGAGGATGCATCGTTTCGCGTGTCCTCAGTCGAGCGGAAGCCGTACACGCGTCGTCCCTATCCACCGTTCCGAACGGCAACGCTGCAGCAGGAGGCCGGGCGCAAGCTCCGGTTCGGCGCGCGCCGCACGATGTCGGCGGCACAGCGCCTCTACGAGGGAGGCTTCATCACCTACATGCGGACGGACTCGACGAACCTCTCCGGATCGGCCATCAACGCGACACGGTCGCTCGTGGCCGGCAGGTTCGGCGCGGAGTACCTCCCGGATTCACCCCGTCTGTACGGCAAGAAGGCCAAGGGCGCCCAGGAAGCGCACGAAGCGATTCGGCCGGCGGGCGAACACTTCCAGGATCCCAAGTCGGTTGCCGGGTCCTTTGGGCCGACGTCCGACGAAGCTCGCCTCTACGACTTGATCTGGAAACGCACGGTTGCGAGCCAGATGAAGGATGCCAAGGGTGAGAGTCTGCAACTGCGTCTCACCGGCACGGCGGCGAGGAGCGGTCGCGCCTGCGGTTTCTCGGCCACCGGGCGCACGATCCAGTTTCCCGGATTCCTCAAGGCCTACGTCGAGGACATCGATGACCCCGACGCAGCCCGCGATGACCAGGAAAGCCATCTGCCGCCGGTCGTCGAGGGGCAAAGCCTCGACGTCGCAGCGATGGAAGCGACCCATCATGAGACGAAGCCGCCGGCCCGATACACCGAGGCCAGCCTCGTCAAGCGAATGGAAGAACTGGGGATCGGCCGTCCGTCGACGTACGCATCCATCATCTCGACGATTCAGGATCGGGACTAC
>JAHEEL010000172.1 GCA_024640745.1 Actinomycetes bacterium | reverse complement strand
AGCACGAGCGGTGTGCGGGGTAGCGCCGTGGGCAACAGCAGCATGCGGTGGGTCGCGGATGATCGGTCCGACGTCGACGTGGTTGGTCCCCGCCCCCACTTTCCCGGTAGACCGGTGGTGTCCTGACGAGCCACCGCTTCGCAACCGGAGCAGTAGGCTCTCCGCCAGAACGACTGCGGATCTCGGTGGTGCAGAGCCCCGATTCGGGGCGCAGTCCGGGTCGCAGGATCGCACGATGGATGCACAGAACGGGCCGATTTCGACCATAACGGATCACGACAGGATGGGACGGAACCCCTTGCCCCGCTTGAATAGCCCAGGTCTGGCAGAACCGGATCAGAACGGAGTCCGAAGATGAGCGTTGTTGGCGTACTCACAGCGGGCGGCGATTGCCCGGGCCTCAATGCCGTGATCCGGGGAGTCGTGGCTCGTGCCGACGAACGCGATTCCGAAGTGGTCGGCATCCGGAACGGCTGGGAAGGCCTCATGCACGGCACGACCGTGTCCCTCGATCGCGACGCCGTGCGCGGCATCCTCACCCGCGGCGGGACCATCCTCGGCACGTCCCGCATGGATCCCTACGTCCACGGAGACGGATACAAGTCGTGCGAGAAGACCATCAAGGCGAACGGCATCGACAGCCTGGTCGTGATCGGCGGTGACGGCACCCTCCGATCCGCCCTGCAGCTCTCGCAGGAGGGCCTCTCCATCGTCGGTGTGCCGAAGACCATCGACAATGACATCAGCGGCACCGACATCACGTTCGGCTTCGACACAGCCGTCGGGATAGCGACCGAGGCCATCGATCGCTTGGCTACGACCGCCGAGGCCCACAATCGCGTCATCGTCGTCGAGGTGATGGGTCGAACGAAGGGTTGGATCGCCACATATGCCGGGATTGCCGGCGGCGCGGACGCCATCATCATCCCCGAGCACGAATACAGCATTGACGAGATCGTCGCCACGCTCCGTCGCCGACACCGCAAGGGCATCAAGTACTCGATCGTCGTCGTCGCCGAAGGGGTGGCTCCGCCGCCGGGATACGAGCCAATAGAGCAGAAGAAGGACGCCTTCGGCTTCGATCGGCTCGGTGGTGTCGCCTATCCGATCGCCGCAGCGATCGAGGACGGTACGGGGTTCGAGACGCGAGTCTCGGTGCTCGGCCACGTCCAACGCGGTGGAACACCGTCGGCGTACGATCGCGTCCTTGCCACGCGGCTCGGCGTCGGAGCTGCCGATCTCGCCGTCGATGGTGCATCCGGGGTCATGGTCGCCGTCCGGTCCGAGCAGATCGTGCCGGTACCGCTCTCCGAAGCCGTCGACTCGATTCGCGGCGTGCCGGATTCCCTGTTCGCGACGGCCGCCTCCTTCTTCGGGTAGCGGGCTCCGGTTCTACACGGTCCCGATCGGCGGTCGCTTGCGCGGGCCGCGCTTTGCACGGGCCGGCCGCTCGATCTCCGGCGCTGCGGCTGCCGCTTCGAACAGTTCCGTGAAGGCACCGAGCACGGTGCCGGCAAACACGTCCAGGTCGGGCATGACCTCGAAGTCACCGTTGATACCCCAGAAGACCGTCCCGTCGTACGAGAACATGGCAATGCCGATGCCGTGGGTCTCCCACAGGGGAACGAGCGGGTACGAAGCTTCGAGGCGAGCGTCCAGCATGTAGAGCGGGAACTGGGGTCCCGGAACATTGGTGACCGTCATATTGAACGGCCGCGCGTTCGCTGCGAGGCGCGCGCCGAGCGCGACCAGCGTCGCCGGAGCGCCGGTCGAGACGCGCACCAGAGTCGCGGCGCCGAGCGCCTGGTTCGTCTCCTTCAATCGTTCGGTCTCGAACCGTACCGTGGCAAGGCGGGAGATCGGGTCGGGATCACCGATCGGCAGCGGCGCGAGCCACATCGCAACTTGATTTCCGAGCGTCCCGCCCTGATTCGCGCTGCGGACACTGACCGGCGCCATCACCCGGAAATCGATGTCGGCTACCTCGCTTTTGCTGAGATCCCGCTCGTCGATGAGGAAACGGCGAACGGCCCCCGCAACAACCGCCAGGAGGACGTCGTTGACCGTGCCACCGAGCCTGTTCTTGATGGTCTTCACGTCTGCGAGGGGCATGTCGGCCCACGAGAATCGACGCCCGGGACCAATGTCGCCGTTGATCGGCGTGCGGCCCGTGGGGATCAGCCAGCCCGCCGACAGCGAGGCGCCGACGGCCCTCATTCGGTCGCCGAGCGACTCGACCAGTTCGGTGGCGTTGCCAACCACGCCCCTCGCGCTGCGTAGTGCACCGATAGAACCGGTGATGCGGCGCGTCGTTTCGCGCACGAGCAGCTCGGTCCCATTGGGCACCGGGCGCGGCTCGTAGAGGGGCCCGGGGATGATCGAGTCCGAGGGGACCGGCGACATGAGCACGGCCATCAGGTCGACGCCCGACAGCCCGTCGATCATGCAGTGATGGATCTTGGTGACGATCGCGAAGCGTCCGCCGGTGAGCCCCTCGACCACGACCATTTCCCACAGTGGTTTGGTGCGGTCGATCTGCTGGGACATCAACCGACCGGCAATCCGTTTCAGCTCATGATCGGTTCCGGGCCGCGGTAGTGCGATGTGGCGGACGTGGTAATCGATGTCGAAGTGCTCGTCGTCGACCCAGACGGGGTGCTGCTCGATCGGGACGCGAACCAGCCGCTGACGGTACCGCGGGATGAGGTGCATCTTCGACGCAACGAACGCCTTGAGGAGTTCGACGTCGATGCCGCCGTCCGGCTTTGCGAACGATCCTTCGCTGAAGGTGGTCACCGCACCGACATGCATGTGCGTCGAACGGGATTCCAGCGCCAGGAACGAGTTGTCCAGATGCGACAGCCGTTCGTAGTGAATCGACATGGTTCCTCCTCGTCGGCAATCTAGTGCCGCACCACGCGCGCCGCGGTACGTCAACGCACGCCGATCGGGCGCTCTACGCAATCGCTCCGCGGTTCGGTGCCCCGAGCTGGTCGAGCGAGCCGGCGAGATCGACGGGTAGATCGGAGTGCACCGTCATTGGGCCGGAGCCCGACGGGTGCTCGAACGTGAGCGACGTCGCATGGAGCCAGGTGCGTCCGGGATCGCCCGCCACGGCCCGGCGAGATCCGTAGGTCGAATCACCGACGACCGGATGCCCGATCGCTCGCATGTGGACGCGGATCTGGTGGGTCCGCCCGGTCTCGAGCGTCACCGCGACGTACGACACGCCGGCTCCCGTCCACTCGGCCAGCCTCCGGTAGTGCGTTCTCGCTTCCCGACCACCATCGACCACTGCCATGCGCGTCGGATCCGCAGGATCACGGGCGATTGGTCCGTCGATGGTGCCGGTGAGGCTCGCGAATTCCCCGACCACGAGCGTTCGATAGTCGCGTTTCACCTCCCGGCGCTTCAACGCCGACTGCAGGAAGGTGAATGCCGCCGGTTCTTTGGCAACGATCAGGAGGCCGGAGGTGTCGCGATCGATGCGGTGCACGATCCCCCATCGGTACTCGTCGCCGAGTGCTGCGATCTCCGGATACCGGGCCACCAGGCCGTTGGCCAGCGTACCGCTCGACCGACCGGCTCCGGGATGAACGACAAGGCCCGCCGGTTTGTCGATGACGACCACCGCATCGTCCTCGAAGGCGACGGCGAACTCGACGTCACGTTGGGGCAGCATCACCGGCTCCGCATCGGCAATCGTGACGTGCAGCGCATCACCCATCCGCACGCGGGCAGACCCGGTCAATGTCGCACCCTCGCGTACGACTCCCCCGGCTTCGACCGAGATCCGCGCTCTGCGGCGACTGATCCCGCACAGAATCGCAACGGCCCGGTCCGCCCGAGCTCCGTCGAGATCCTCCGGGACGTGAAACGTCTCGCTCATCGGCGAACGAGCACTCCAATCAGCAGCAGCGCGACGCCGACGTTGATCGCAATGTCGGCGACGTTGAACGTCGCGAAGAACGGGACGTTGATGAAGTCCACCACTGCACCGTCGAGGAAGCCTGTTCCCCGGAACAGCCGGTCGAGGAGGTTCCCTACCGCTCCACCCAGAACGAGTCCAAGGGCAATCGCGTCCAGCCGCCTGCCCGCTTCGCGCAGGGCGAAGAAGATCACGACCACCACGGCAATCACGAGCAGACCGATCACGGCGCCGCCCCTCGCGAAGAACGAGAACGATGCGCCGGTGTTGAAGAAGAGTCGGAGGTTCAGCCATCCGTCGATGATGACGATCGGACTGTCGGCGAGTGCGTTGACGGCCCAGGCCTTGGTTGCCTGATCGACCGCGACCACGAGGGCGGCGACCAGGAGGGCAAGGAGTCGTAGCTTCAGCGCTGGGAGGCTGCCTCCACCGTCGTCGTCGCGTACGGAAGGGCTTCCAGCCTCGCCACCGGAATGGGATCCCCCGTTATCTCGCATATGCCGTACAGGCCCTTCTGCATCCGGTCCTGCGCATGGAGCACCTTCTCCAGAAGCTCCTTCGCGTTCTGCTCGACGGAGATGTCCATCTCCATTTCGAGGGCATGGGAGCCTCCATCCGCGTTCTCCGGGTCGGGATTGTGGTCGGATGCGCTCTCTGCGAGTCGCCGCGCCTCCCGCTGCCGGTCGATCTCTTCGAGGATCGACTCGAGGCGCACTCGCTCGCTCTCCAGCCGTCGCTCGAGGCGTTGCAGTGTAGAAGATGCCAGCTTCCGGGCCATGAACCCCTCCGGTGGGAGCGAGCACCATAGCAGCGCCGCCCGGCGAATCGATATCTCATGACTCGAGCGCCGAGACGACGTCGGCTCGACGAACGCCGCGAACCACAACGAGCTTTGAGCGCGAGGATTGACCGCTCACGATGCTGGCTCGTCCACCGGTTGCT
>JAHEEL010000171.1 GCA_024640745.1 Actinomycetes bacterium | reverse complement strand
AGACGAACGAAGTCGTCATCGTCCCTTCGAAGAACGGAACGGTGCTCGATCCGGAGGCGATCACGACCGAGTTGCTCGCAACGGCGCAGGCCGGGGCGCCGATCGGGAAGCTCGTGTTTGCCGAGGGAGCGCAGCCCGAATTCACGACGGCGGACGCCGAGGCGTTTGGTCCGCTCGGGCTCGTTTCCGAATTCACGACGAATACCCCCGGGGAGAACCGCGTCCACAACATCCATCTCATGGCGGACACCATCGATGGATACATCGTGTGGCCCGGCGAGGAGTTCTCGGTCAACGAGGTCATCGGGCCGCGCACGGAAGCGAAAGGCTACAAACGTGACGGTGCCATCATCGGCGGCGAAGTCATCTGTTGTGACGAGCCGGCCAACATCGGTGGAGGTGTCAGTCAGTACGGGACAACGATCTACAACGCGATCTTCTTCGGCTGCTACGAAGACCTCGAGCACACGCCCCACAGCATCTACATCTCGCGATATCCGGAGGGCCGGGAGGCAACGCTCGGCTATCCGCAGCCGGACGTCCGCTTCCGCAACGATACCGACGCGCCCGTCATCATTCGCAATACGTACGACGGGAACAGCACGATCACCGTCAAGTTCTACGGGAACAACGGCGGCCGCACCTGTGAGGCCGAACGCTCGGAGCGATCGAACCTCACCGATCCGAAAACCGTCTACGAGGCGAATCGTGGGATCGCTCCCGGGTCTGAACGCGTCGTCTCCAAGGGATCGCAAGGGTGGACCGTGACGGTGACACGAGTGATGACCATGCCGGACGGCACGGTGATCCGCCAGCCGTACACCCATCGCTACCGAGGAGCCGTCGAGAAGATCGAGCGGCACCCCTGCGACATCCCGGGCTCCGGGGTGGCGTGCCCGGTCGGAGTCCCGGGGGTCGCCGGACTCAGCGAGGCCGACGCGCTCGCAACGCTGACCGGTGCCGGCTTCGTCGTCGTTGTGAACTATGCCGACGTGACCGAGCCGACGCAGGCCGGCGTGGTCATCGATGCATCGCCGGGCGGATACCAGAGTGCGGGTGCAACAATCACCATCACCGTCGGCGTCTACACGCCGCCCGACGACGGCGGCGGCGGGGACGACGTGTAGCGCCGCTTGTCGGCACCCGCCGGTACCCTCACCGTTGCACATGAAACCCCAACGAAACGCATCGTGAAACCACGCGTCGTACTGTTTGCACTCCTCCCCATCGCCCTGTTCCTGCTGCCCGCGGGGGTATTCTGGGTCGATCGCTCGATCGCGGAAGGGGAGATACCGCGCAACGTCTCGATCGCCGGGATCGACGTCAGCGGACTCAGCTACGACGACGCGATACTCACCGTTCAGGCCTACGAACGCCAGCTACAGACCACGCCCGCCGAGTTTTCGGTCAACGATCGAACCTTCCGGCTCGATCCTCTGTCGGTCGGCGTTGAAATCGACGAAGCGGCGGCCGTCACCGAGGCGATGAGCCAGCGCCGTGAAGGCGGCTCGGTGAGTCGCTTCTTCTCGTGGGTCGGTGGATTCAATGATCCAATCGACATCCCCGTGCCCGTAGCGGTGGACCGCGTGGCCGTCGGCGACCAGCTCCAGGTGTGGCAGGACGAGGCGATCCCCAATCCTGCCTATGAAGGGGCAGTCGCCGTCGCCGATGGTGAGGTGGTCGTCGAATATCCGAAAGCCGGCAAACGGGTCGAGATGGAACCAGCGGTCGAGGTGGTCGTCGAGACGCTCTCAACGCTCGAGGACCGGCAAGCGCGGATTCCGGTCACCGACCACGAACCCGTTGTCACCGACTCCGATGTCGACGCCGCTGCGGCGCAAGTGCGACGGATCATCGCGTCGGATGTGACCCTCACCAATGAGGACATCGTCTATTCACAGACGTTCACCACCGACGAGATCGCTCGCGCGGTCTACACGGAGATCAGCACCGACCCGGTCGCAGTGGACATCCTGCTCGACGAGGCGGTCGTACTCGATCTTCTCGAGCCACACCGCAGCGAGATCGAGCTACCGCCGGAAAGCGCCCAATTCAAGGCGACGGTCGCAGATGGCAGCGTCACGATCATCCCGTCCCGATACGGCACGCTGATGGACGTTCCCGGCGTTGCCGCCGAGCTCCTGAAGGCCGCTGCAGGCTCCGGTTCCGGGCCGTTCCCCGTCGCTCAGGGCGACGAGCCCAACCTCACAACGGAGGAAGCCGAGGCTTTCGGCCCGCTCGGCCTCGTCTCCCGGTTCACGACGACGACACCGGGCACCAACCGAGTGAAGAACATCCACCTCATGGCCGATGCGGTCGACGAGACCGTCGTCTTCCCCGGCGAGACGTTCTCGATCAACGAGGTTGTCGGCCCGAGGACCCTCGAGAAGGGCTACCTCGAAGACTGCGCGATCATCGGCGGAGAGGTCGTGTGCGAAGGTCATGCCGCCAACGTTGGCGGCGGCGTGTCTCAATTCGCGACCACGCTCTACAACGCGGTCTTCTACGGCTGCTACGAGGACGTCGAGCACCAGCCGCACTCACTGTACTTCTCGAAGTACCCCGAGGTGATCGAAGCGACCATGGGCTACCCGTCGCCCGATGTGAAGTTCCGGAACAACTCGGATGCTCCGGTGATCATCAGGACGGCCTATACGAGCCGCGAGGTCACCGTGCTCTTCTACGGCAACATCGGCGGAAAGGAATGCTCCGCCGAATGGGGCGAGCACACGAACCCCGAGGAATACGAGACCGTCTACATCGAGAACGAGGATCCCGAACTCGAGATCCAACCGGGCGAAGAGGAACGCATCCTGGACGGCAAAGACGGATTCACCACGAAGGTGACGCGCATCATCACGTACCCCGACGGCACGGTCGAACGGGAACGGACGTGGACGTGGCGGTATCGCACGCAGGACGAGAAGATCGCCGTGCACAAGTGCATGGTCACCGGTGAACCGATCAACTGCCCGGTGCAGCTCCCGTCCGTCGTCGGCGCCACGTACGACGCAGCGTTCGAGCAGCTGGCATCGGCGGGCTACATGATCATCAAGGTTGACGAGACGGTCGACAGCGAATCGAAGAACGGAGTCGTCCTCTCGACGGATCCGGGCGGCGGTGCGTGGGTGTACCCCGGCGCGACGGTCACGCTGAAGGTCGGCGTCTACAGCGCTCCTCCGACGACCACCACGACGGTACCGCCGACGACCACGACCACGACCGCGGCGCCGCCCGCCGGCGACGGCTAGACGGGGTCAGTCGTAGAACCGGTAGAGGTCGGCGATCACGGTACCGATCGCTTCTTCCGCATCCGCGTCCCACCCTCCGGTGCGCGTGACCTGGATCACATTCGCCGCGGCATAGACGCGCGTCACGTCGGCGTCGGCGGCGAAGATCCGGTGGGAAAGTCGAGCGACGAAGTCGTCAGCAGCCACCTCGGCCGGGGCATCGTCGAATGACCGGGTAGCCATGCTCGTCAGGTTTCGATCCAGCGTGAGAATGACCACGTCGCCGACGGTGGTCCGTTCACGCTGTTCGATGGTCTCGCCCACGGTTTGCTCCTCAGGGGTCGCGGGGAGTGTAGATCGAACGCGCTCCGTGCCGTGCAGCTCCTTCAGTGGAGCGCGACCCCGCCCGCCATGCTCCCCACCCGATGGACCTTCATCAGATTCGTCGAGGCGCGGAGGTTCGGCGGCGTGCCGGCGACCATCACCGTCGTATCTCCGGTCTGAACGATCCCACGGTCGAGGAGGTACTGCTCGGCGAACGTCAACATCTCGTCGGTGGAATCCTGCGGCGGTGACTTCAGCGGCGTGATGCATCCGTACAGGGTCATGACGCGGTACGTCGACTCGTGCGGTGTGAACGCATAGACGTCGGCCCGAGGGCGGTGCTTGGAAAGCAGGCGAGCCGTCGTCCCACTCTCGGTGAAGGCCACGATCGTGTCGATCTCGAGCCGGTTCGCCGTGTCGACTGCCGCTTGGGCAACGACCGACGCGTACGGCGACCGATCGTGGAGCACGGCAGCATGCGGTGCCGTAACGAACTCAGGGCTGAACTCCGCTTCGCGGCTGATCACGTTCATGGCCTTGACGGCCTCCACCGGATAGTCACCGATCGCCGATTCGGCGGACAACATGACCGCGTCGGTGCCGTCGAGTACCGAGCGGTAGACATCGGTGACCTCGGCACGGGTCGGCCGTGGATTCGCGATCATCGACTCCAGCATCTCCGTCGCCGTGATCGTGATCTTGCCCGCAGCGTTCGTTCGACCGAGAATCTCGGTCTGCGCGCGAGGCACACTCTCGAGATTCAACTCGACGCCGAGATCCCCGCGCGCAACCATCGCCCCGTCGGCCTCGGTCAGGATGTCGTCGAGATTGCGGTAGCCGACGGTTGACTCGATCTTGGCGATGATTGGCGTGTACCCGACGTACTTGCGGATCTCCCGGATGTCGGCACCGCACGAGACGAACGACGCCGCGATGAGGTCAAACCCCAGTTCGCTCCCGAATGCCAGATCGGCAACGTCCTTGTCGGTGATGACCGGCACGCCCGTGTCGCTTCCGGGGAACGCTGCTCCCTTGTGATCGCGCAACACGCCCCCACCGAGGACGCGCGCGCGAACGGACGATCCATCGACGCCGAGGACCTTCAGACGGATCATTCCGTCGGACAGCAGCACGCTCGATCCCGGTTGAACATCGACATACTCGAGATAGGCGACGCAGATCCGGGATGCATCTCCCTCGCCCTCCCCCGGCACGAGCGTGACCTCCGACCCCGCTTCGAGCACCACGGAGCCGCCCGGGAAGACGCCGACGCGGATCTTTGGGCCCTGGATGTCCTGCATCGTCCCGACCGGAACGCCGGCTTC
>JAHEEL010000020.1:1863-17604 GCA_024640745.1 Actinomycetes bacterium | reverse complement strand
CGGGAAATTGGACTGGTCGTCCACGGCGATGACCTGATCGCCGGCCCCGATCGCGAACAGCACCTCGGTCGAGGTCGGCGACAGCGAAACGATGTGATCTGGGCGCTCTTCGATCGTCACGGATCCGTTGACCGCCGTAACCGTGACGGGGAACTCGCCTTGGTTGGGGATGGTCGTTGAAGCTCTGGTCGTTGTCGGCGCTGCGCTCGTTGTCGTCGACGTCGGGCTCTGTGCAGCGGCCCCGTCTGCGACGGCGTTCACAACCGGGGCTTCGGCATTGGTATCCGCTCCGCACGCTGCGACCACGAGCGCGATGGCAACAACCAGTGGCAGGATCCGTTGAGCCATAGAGGTCCTCCTCTCAGTGGAGGAGGCGGAGTGGTTGCGACGTAGCCCCTCCTCCGAGAGTACGACCGCTCACCGGGAGGAAGGCGGCCTGGCTCGTCCCCGAAGGGCTTCACAGTTGCGGGACAGCGCCGGATTCTCACCGGACTTCGCTTCGCACACGGCGCCCGGGCGAACCCGGGACGCACAGCGTAGCCCGAACCCGGCATCCCGGAGAATCGATTCTCGGGCAGGCGGCTGGCAGCCGGAAGCTGGTAGCTTTCCGGTCGTGAAACCCCTACTCAACGCTGTTGTGTTCGCTGCGGCGGCCGCCGTCGCCGTCACCATCGTCGCTACTCGCCGTCCGAGCCGCCCCCGTGCCGCGGAGGGATCCTGGAAGCCCGTCGATCCCGCCGGTCGATGAGGATCGCCCTCGACCACACGTCCGAGATCGGTGTGCGAACCGGACGCCTCCTTCTCGGCGAGCCGGGCCTCGAGCTCCTCGGCATCGTGCGCCGCCCGGTGAAGGACTCCGACGCTCGCCTCAAGCGAGTCTCGGACATCTCCGAATTCGACACCCTGGTGAGCGATGACCCGGACTCGTCCGCCGTTGGCGAAGCCGCCTTGGCCGGCGTCCCCTGTGTGCTCTGGACCGACTCCCTGCCCGACGCTATCGACGTCGAGGGATTCTCCGCGCTGCTCGGCGCCAACCTCGTCACCGGGATCGGCCGCAGCCTCGTCGAACAGGAGTCCACTCTGGCAGGACCCGGGGCCGAGGTCCTCTTCGCCTGGACCGAGGCGGGAAAGCCCCGTCGGAGAGGGGAGCCGCTGACCTTTCCAGAGCCGATCGGTGCCCGATGGGGTACACGGCGCACGTCGGCAAGCCGGCGCATCGAAGTTGCCGCTCCGGTCGACGGAGAATGGGCCGGGATCCTGGTGCGAACGGCGACCGATGACACAACCCGAACGGTCGGTATCGCCGATCTTGCTACCCACCTGGAAGCGATCGCCCTCGCGGCAGGTGCGATCGTCACTGCGTCCGGCCTGGTCCCAATCGGCGTTCAGCGGCCAGAAGCAGTGGCGAACGACTACCTGCGCGCAGCGTTGCGCATCGGTCTCGGGATCGCATCGTTCACGTCGACCGAATGAGCGCTCCGCCGTAATCGGCGCCGCCGAGTTGAATGTCATCGATGAGCAAACACCTCGTCATCCTTGTGTTCCTGGCAACCGTCGCCGCAGCGTGTACGAACGCCGGCGTGACGGATCCGGCGACGTCATCGTCCACCACCGTCGAGGCCACAACCGTCGCCACGACGCCTGCGCCCGACTTCCCGGACGGGCTCGACTGGCTCAACATCGAGCAGCCCCTCGACCTTGCTTCGCTTCGCGGCAAGGTGGTGCTCCTGGATTTCTGGACGTACGGCTGCATCAACTGCATCCATATCATCCCGGATCTCAAGCGCCTCGAGGCCGAGTTTCCGAACGAGCTGGTGGTCATCGGTGTCCACTCCGCCAAGTTCTCGAATGAGGGAGAGACTGAGAACATCCGCGAGGTGACGCAGCGCTACGACCTCCGACATCCTGTGGTCAACGATGCCGAGTTTGCCGTGTGGAACGCCTGGGGAGCCCGGGCATGGCCGACGGTGGCGCTCATCGACCCGGCGGGCAACGCCGTCGGCCTACATGCCGGGGAAGGGGTATACGACGTGGTCCAGCCGGTTATCGCTCGGCTCGTAGCGGAGTTCGACGACTCCGGCATGCTCGATCCGACCCCGCTCCCCTTGCTGCTCGAGCAAGAACGCACTCCCGATACGCTGCTGTCCTATCCGGGCAAGGTGTACGCCGACACCGACTCGGACCGCCTCTTCATCTCCGACACCGGGCACCATCGGATCATCGCTGCGAGAGACGACGGAACCGTGACCGCTGTGTTCGGATCCGGGAGCGAAGGATTCGAGGACGGCGTCGGCCCTTCCGCCGCGTTTTCGTCGCCCCAGGGCATCGTTGTGAGCGGCGACACCCTGTACGTGGCTGACACCGGCAATCACGCCGTGCGCGCCGTCGATCTGCCGACGGGCACCGTGACGACACTCGTGGGAACGGGCACTCAGGGCTGGCCCCCGATCGGTGGGCCCGTCGACGAGGTTGCCCTCAACTCGCCGTGGGCACTCGAGCTCTCAGACGAGGTCCTCTACGTTGCGAACGCAGGAACGCATCAAATCTGGGAGATCGACCTCGCAGGCGGCACCGCGAAACCGTTGGTTGGGAGCGCTCGCGAAGGCACGGTCAACGGACCGCTGCTCGAGGCCGAACTGGCGCAGCCCTCCGGCCTCGTACTCGGCGCTCCGGGCGTCCTCTACTTCGCCGACTCAGAGTCGAGCGCTATCCGAAGCGCCGCCGTCTCCGACGCCGGAGGCTCGACGGCCCTCGTTGCCGGAGGAGAGGAGAACCTGTTCACCTTCGGCGACCGCGACGGCACGGGCGCCGAGGCCCGGTTTCAACATCCACTCGGCATCGATACCCACGACGGCCTTCTCCTCGTCGCAGACACCTACAACTCCAAGATCAAGGAGGTCGATCCGGCGACCGGATCGGCCACCACGCTGTACGGAGGAGAGCACGGATGGCGTGACGGGGCCGAACCGAGGTTCTACGAGCCGGGAGGAATCTCGGTCGACGGCGACGTGCTCTGGGTCGCCGACACCAACAACCACGCCATCCGGCGCATCGATCTGACCATCGGAACAGCCACCACCGTGGTGCTCATCGGGCTCGATGCGTTCGCGACCCCTCCTCCGTCGAGCGAATTCGACGGCACCGTTGTCACTCTGGGCTCGGTCGCGGCCGGGGTGGGAGACGCCGATCTCATCGTCGACGTCCGCCTCCCGGACGGCTACAAGGTCAATGACGACGCCTCCTCGTCGCTGCTGGTCGTCGACGCCGGCGGCGTTGCCTCGTTCCCGGAGGGCGGTCGCGTCGACCTCACCGGAGCGACGTTCCCGGTGGCCATACCCATCGAACTTCAAGCCGGCATCGGAACCATCACCGCCGATCTGGCGCTGGTGTGGTGTCGCAAGGACGCCGAGGGGCTCTGCCTGCTCGAGCAGGCACGATTCGAGATCCCGCTCGTTGTCTCCGCATCGGGCCCGTCGGCCTCGCTTCGCCTTCCGTTGGCACTGACGGCGATCGACGGGTAGGTGTCAGCTGCTGTCGACCGTCGTGGGGACGGGCTCGGTGTCGGAGGTCGAACTCGCGCCGTTTGTCCCGTTTCCGGGCGTGTGCACTGCGGGGCGAACCGGTGTCGTCCGCGGGGCCGGAATGAGGTAGGTCTCCTCGAGCACGATCAGCTCGACCCCGCCGACCACATCCGAGATCAGGTTGTAGAGCACTGCGCCGAGCGTCATGAGTCCGGTCATCGTGGCGTAGAGCACGACTGCGAAGAAGAGCAACGCGCGGAAGTAGAGCTCACCGTTCGGCGTGAAGACGAGCGAGAAGTTGTCGAAGAACTCCACCGCCTTTTCCGGGATGCCGCGCTGGACGGCGAGCGACCAGCTGACCCAGACCCCGAGCACGAAGATGAGCGCCCCAACCGCGTTGAGCAAGAGGGAGACCTTCAACACCGTCCACGGATCGATCTTCCGGATGACCCGGCGCACACGTCGAACCGCCATAGGTCGAGTGTAGGAACCGCACCCGAGTAGCCGTTGGGTTTGGGGAGGGCCACCGGCTACCCGATTCTGTCTCGGCCGAGCCGTGAGCTGGGGACTCAGTCGTCGCCGTGTTCACCATTCGGGACGAGAGCCACGGCCGAGAGCGTTGCGCTGCCGTCGATGCTGACCACCTTCACGCCGGTGGACTCGCGCCGCTGGCGGCTGATCTCGCCGACCGCTTGACGAATGACGATGCCATCGGACGAAATCACGAAGACCTCATCGTCCGCGCGCACGGCGAGTGCCGCTACCAGCGATCCCCTGACCTTGGTCAGCTTCATCGCCTTGACGCCCATCCCTCCACGTCCCTGCCGTCGGAACAGTTCCATCTTGGTGCGCTTCCCGTACCCGCCGCTGGTCAGCAGGAGCACATCGCCGCCTTCTTCCGCCACCGTCCCTGCCACCACTTCATCGCCCTCTCGGAGTCGGATGCCGCGAACACCCTGTGAAGCCCGTCCGAGTGGGCGAGCGTCGGCCTCCGAGAAGCGAATGCCCTGGCCGTTCTTGGTGAACATCAGCAGGTCGCTCTCGCCGTTGGTGGCCCGCACGTCGACGACCTCGTCGCCTTCCACGAGCTTGATCGCGACGAGCACCTGGTTGCGTGAGTCGTACGCGCTGAACTTCGACTTCTTGATCTGGCCCTGCTTCGTGAACATGACCAGATACCTATTGGTCTCGTAGTCGCGGGTGTCGATCACCGCTTCGATGATCTCGTCCGGAGCCATTGGCAACACGGACTGGACCAGCACACCCTTCGCATTGCGGTCCTTGCGCGGAATCTCGTGCGCCCGGACCCGGTAGACCTTGCCGCGATTGGTGAAGAACAGCAGGTACGCGTGGGCCGACGTGTGGAGGACGTGTTCGACGATGTCGTCTTCGCGCAAGGTGGCGCCACGCACGCCGCGCCCGCCGCGCCCCTGCGTGCGGTAGGTCTTCGCGAGCACCGACTTGATGTAGCCCGCGCCCGACACGGTGACGACGAGTTCCTCATCGGCGATGAGGTCCTCGAGCGACATCTCGCCGGTGTCCGGGATGATGCGGCTCCTACGGTCGTTGCCGAATTTGTCGCGAACGACGGTGAGCTCTTCCCCGATCAGGGCCCGGCGCTTCTCTTCACTGGCGAGCAGTTCCTTCAACTCACCAATCAAGGTCTGTAGCTCTTCGTACTCTTCCCTCAGCTTGCCGGTCTCGAGAGCCGTAAGGCGCCGCAGCGGCATGTCGAGGATGTGGTTGGTCTGGATCTCACTCAGGGAGAACCGCTCCATCAAGGCCGCTCGGGCGTCCGCCACGTCTGCGGAAGACTTGATGATCTCAACCACCTCGTCGATGTTGTCGAGGGCGATCAGCAGCCCTTCGACGATGTGCGAACGCGCCTCGGCCTTCGCAAGCCGGAAACGGCTCCGGCGCTCGATGACCTCGAGCTGGTGTGCGATGTAGTGGTGCACCAGCTCCGCAATGTTCAGCGTCCGGGGAACGCCGTCGACGAGCGCAATCTGGTTGACCGAGAAGTTCTCCTCGAGCTGGGTGTGCTTGAAGAGCAGGTTGAGCACGACTTGAGGATTCGCATCCTTGCGCAGCTCGATCACGAGGCGGGTCCCGTCGCGGTCGGATTCGTCCCGCAGGTCGGCGATGCCGGTGATGGTCTTCTTCCGCACCAGCTCGGCGGTTTTGGCCATGATTCGGTCGCGAGATACCTGGTACGGGATCTCGGTAGCGACGATCGCCATCCGCCCCCGCCTCGTCTCGACGATGTCGGTGACGGCGCGCATCTTGATCGAGCCGCGGCCGGTAGCCAGTGCCTGCTTGACGCCGGCCATGCCGACGATGTAGGCGCCGGACGGGAAGTCGGGACCCTGGACGAACTCCGAGAGGTCGTCGACGGTGGCTTCCGGATGGTCGAGACCGTAGAGGACCGCGTCGATGACCTCGGTGAGGTTGTGTGGAGGGATGTTGGTCGCCATGCCGACGGCGATGCCCGTCGACCCGTTGACGAGGAGGTTCGGGAACCGGGACGGCAACACGGCGGGCTCTTCCCGCTCGCCCGAGTAGTTGTCGGTCCAATCGACGGTGTCCTCGTCGATGCCCTCGAGCAGGAACGCGGCGATCGGCGCCATGCGAGCTTCGGTGTAGCGCATCGCTGCCGGGGGATCGTCCACCGTGCCGAAGTTCCCCTGCGGTTGGATGAGCGGACTCCGCATCGAGAAATCCTGACCCAGCCGGACCATCGCGTCGTAGACGGCTTCGGGCGAGTGCGGGTGGAACCAACCGACGACGTCACCGACCACGCGCGCCGACTTGCGGAACGGCGTCCCCGGTCGTATCCCGGCGTCGTACATCGCATACAGGATGCGCCGGTGCACCGGCTTCAACCCGTCGCGCACGTCCGGCAGGGCGCGCGACACGATGACCGACATCGCATACTCCAGGAACGAGTCCTGCATCTCGCGCTCGATGTCGATCGGAGCGATTCGTGCTGTCTGGTCGTCGTTCGGCATGCGAAGTCCTAGAAGTCGAGGAATCGAACGTCTTTGGCGTTCTGCTGGATGAAGGTTCGGCGAGCGTCGACGTCGGTGCCCATGAGGGTTGAGAACGTTTCTTCTGCGGAGAACTGGTCGTCGAGACCGACCTGGAGCAAGACTCGGAACTCCGGATCCATCGTCGTGTCCCAGAGCTCCTCAGCGTTCATCTCGCCGAGGCCCTTGAACCGCTGGATGTTGAGCTTCTTGCCCGCCATCTGCGTCTTGATCTCGTCGAGACCGGCATCGTCCTGGACCCAGGTCGTTTTGGACCCGACCTTGACGCTGTAGAGCGGCGGCTGGGCGATGTACACGTATCCAGACTCGATGAGCTGCGGCATGTGCCGGAAGAAGAACGTGAGCAGAAGCGTCCGGATGTGGGCGCCATCGACATCGGCGTCGGTGAGGATCACGATCTTGTGGTAGCGGGCCTTCTCGATGTCGAACTCGTCGCCGATCCCGGTCCCGATCCCGGTGATGAGCGACTGGATCTCGTTGTTCTGGAGCACCCGCGCGAGGCGGTTCTTCTCGACGTTGATGATCTTGCCCCGGATCGGCAGGATCGCCTGGAACTCGCTGTTCCGGGCCTGCTTGGCCGAACCGCCGGCCGAGTCGCCCTCGACGATGAAGATCTCGCTTCGCTCCGGATCCTTCGCCGAGCAGTCTGAGAGCTTCCCCGGGAGGCCTGCCGATTCGAGGAGGCTCTTGCGCCGAGTCAGGTCGCGTGCCTGGCGCGCGGCCATCCTGGCGCGCGCGGCCTGGGACGACTTGTCCGCGATGCGACGGGCGTCGCCCGGGTTCCGCTCGAGCCATTCGGGGATCGCCTGATTGAGCGCCTTCTGGACGAACGACCGGATCTCGGTGTTGCCGAGCTTCGTCTTGGTCTGACCCTCGAATTGCGGCTGGCGCACCTTGGCGGAGATCACCGCGGTGAGCCCCTCGCGCACGTCCTCGCCGGTCAGGTTGGCGTCCTTCTCCTTGAGCAGATTCCTGCTCCTGGCAAACTCGTTGATGGAACGGGTCAGGGCGGTCCGGAACCCTTCCTCGTGGGTCCCGCCTTCGTGCGTATTGATGTTGTTGGCAAAGCTGAGGATCGTCTCGCGGTACGTCCCAGTCCACTGCAGCGCGACCTCGATCTCCGCATCATCCGTGGAGTCCTCGAAATAGGCGATCTGACGGTGGATGGGCTCCCGATTCGTGTTGAGATGGTTGACGAAGTCGACCAGACCGCCCGAGTACTTGAAGACCTCCTCGACGGGCGTCTCCGAGCGTTCGTCCCGGAAGCGGATCTCGAGGCCTTTGTTGAGAAACGCCATCTCGCGCAGACGGCTCACGACGGTCTTCGCCGAGTACTCGACGCCTTCGGTGAAGATCTCGGGATCCGCCCAGAACACGACCTGCGTCCCGGTCCGCTTCGCCGTAGCACCCTTCTTGACCGGCCCGGTCGGAACGCCGTATTCGTAGGACTGGGACCAGTGGTATCCGTCGCGAACAACGTCGACGTCCACCCGCGTCGACAGCGCGTTCACCACCGAGATTCCAACGCCGTGCAGGCCTCCCGAGACGGTGTAGGCACCGGATTCGAACTTCCCGCCGGCGTGGAGGGTGGTCATGACGGTGGTGAGCGCCGATTGCTTGGTCTTCGGATGCTTCAGGACCGGGATGCCCCGACCGTTGTCCCGGACGCGCACTCCCCCGTCGGCGAGCAAGGCCACCTCGACCCGGGTGCAGAACCCCGCCATGGCCTCATCGACGGAGTTGTCGACGGCTTCCCAGATGAGGTGGTGCAGCCCCCGCGGCCCGGTCGAACCGATGTACATTGCTGGCCGTCGCCTGACCGCTTCCAAGCCCTCGAGGACCTTGATGTCTTTCGCTTCGTATGACGCGTTCTGGTCGCGTTTCGTCGTGCTCACGGGACTCCTTCGGATCGCCCCCGGAGGCGCTCAGTGGGGGCTGCTGACACCGCCGTCATGATAGTCGATTTCGGTGGAAACCTCTTTCATTTCAAGGCTTTCCGCCACGACCGTCCCCCGCGACACGGAATCTCACCGACCGGACCAGATCCGGGCCGAATTGGGCAGAAATCCGCCGCAGTAGATCGGGAGCGTCGTACCGGAGCAGGCTCGCATCCGCCCCGTCCGGCACCTCGACCAACAACACCTGCTCGCGCACGCCGATGGGCCGCGAATGCCCCTGCCATCGCTCCGAAACGATGTCCTCCCAGGAGGACACCAGCTTCGAGATGTTGAGGTCGGGGCTCGCTCCCGCGCGTTCGACGATCGAACCCAGCACCTCATCGATCGGCCGCGGTTGTTGTGGCGGCGGTTTGCTTTGGTAGTAGTTGGCTCTGCTCATGTCACCGCCCTTTCCTCGACGGTCCATCTCATGCCGGTTGCCGGGATCTCATCTTCTCTCGCGGTGGTGACAAAAACCTGGCCGGTGTCGAGGAGCGTCATCACCCCGCGAGCGTGCTCGGGATCGAGTTCGGAGAAGACGTCGTCGAGCAAGAGGATCGGCTTCGTCGAGCGAACGGTGCTGAGGACGCGGTACGCAGCGACCCGCAGGGCAAGGGCAACGGTGCGCTGCTCGCCCTGACTGGCCATCGTCCGGGCCGGTCGCCCGTCGATCACCAGCGCCGGATCATCGCGGTGTGGACCGGCGCTCGTGGTGCGTTGGTCGAGATCTCTGGAACGACGCGACGCCAATGCGTCGCGAAGTCGGTCGACCCCTCCCCCACCCTCGATGGTTGCTCCCCAGTTCGCCGCGTACGCCCAGGTCATCGTTCCTCGTTCCCCGACGAGCCGGTAGGCCTCACCAAGGGCCGCATCGAGCGTCTCGAGCACGCGCACCCGATGGTCGAACACGGCCGCTCCCGCGGTCGCCACGCGATCGTCCCACACGTCCAGCGTGATCGCGTCGGCGTTCCGCCCCGCCTGCTTCAACAGTGAGTTCCTCTGCCGGACGGCTCGGTCGTAGTCCTGCTGATCCGCGCCGGCTTGCGGCCACAACTGCGCCGCGAGATCGTCGAGATATCCACGACGCAAGCTCGGGCCGCGTTTGACGAGATCGAGATCATCGGGCTGGAAGGCGACCACCGGGATCTGTGCGAGGACATCGCGGTTGCGCTGCGGTCGCTTCCCGTTGATGAGGACCCGACGCCGGCCCGGACGCGGTAGTTCGATCTCGACGCGTGTTGCTCCAGAGGCCACCGCGAACTCGCCCCGAATCACTGCTCGATCGGTTTCGTTCCGAACGATTGCGTCGTCCGGCGTCCCCCGAAACGATCTGAGCAGACCGAGGTAGGCGATGGCCTCGAGAATGCTCGTCTTTCCCGCGCCGTTGCTGCCAACGAGGATGTTGACGCCCTCATCCGGCGCGAAGCGAAGCAGCTCGTAGCAGCGGGTGTCCCTGAGTTCGAGCCAAGACAGGTGCATCGTTCACCTCCAGGGGCACGGCGCCGCCGGTTCGTCGGTGGTCCGAACGCCGTCTGCTCAGAGCCGCACCGGCATCAAGAGATACCGGAAGTCCTCGTCGCCTTCACCGTGGAGGAGACCGGGCTTGAGTGCGTCGATCGTCTCGAGGATGATGGTGTCCGAATCGATGGCACCGACCCCCTCCGTCAGATACCGGGTGTTGAAGGCGATGGTCATCTCGTCACCCTCGTAGGTGCCTTCGATGTGCTCGGTCTCCTCGCCGACCTCCTGTCGGATGACGCTCAGCTCGACGCCTCCTTCGTGCAGGTTGAGCCGCACCGGGATGTGATCCTCGGCAACGAGCGCCGCACGGCCAACCGCGTCAGTGAGGCTCGACTTCGGTACCTCGAGGCGGTTTGGATACGAATCGGGCAAGAGCTGTCGATACTTGGGGAACGTTGCATCGATGATGCGCACCGTGAGTCGTCCCAGGTCGGTGATGAACACCGCTTCGCGCTCCCCCAGCGCAACCTTCATCGGTCCGTCGCCAACGGTGCGACCCAACTCGCGCAGTGCCCGATAGGGGACGAGCTTCGATCCTGTTGCGCCGATCCCGAGGACGTCGCGCACTGCGAGCCGGTACGAATCGGTAGCGACCAGGCGAAGGCCGCCGTCGTTCTCCTCGAACAGCACGCCGGTCAAGGTCGGCCGGGCCTCATCACCCGACGCGGCGATCCCGACCTGACTCAGAGCCTTGACGATGGTCTCTCCCACCACATCGACCGTGTCGGCCGGCACGGTGTCGTCGATCGTCGGGAAATCTCCAACGCTCAACTCACGAAGTCGGAAACGCGGCCCGTTCCCGGTGATCTCCACTTCGCCGTCCGCCGCCGTCATCGAAACCGCGCCGGCGGGGAGCTTCCGGACCGCATCGGCCGCCAGCTTCGCCGGGACGACCGTGGCCCCATCCTCGATCGCTTCCACTTCGAGGTACGTGCGCACGGTCACCTCGTTGTCCGTTCCGGTGACCTGCAATCGACCCCCTTCAACCTCACAGAGCAGCCCCTGGAGGATCGGGAGCGGTGAACGGCTTCCCACCGCTCGGCCGGCCCGGGTCAGGACATCAGCGAGGTCGTCACGTTCCGCTCGGATACGCACAGTTGTTCTTCCCCTGCTTCTTGAGTAGTTCTCATTCAAACGGTAGCGGTAGTAGTAGCTGTTGTGGATTGTGGAGAACGGCCAGAAAGCCCTGCGGCTAGTGGATTGCGCCGTCCACAGCGAGTGTGAGCAAGAACAGGGTACCCAACAGGGCGACGATGGGCAGCGCGGCGCATGGGGACAAACATCAGCTTGTCCTCAGGCGCTGGCCGAGCGCGGAGACCTGATCGAACACGTCCTTGTCGGTCCGCATCAGCGAGCGCACCTTGTCGACGGCGTGGATAACGGTGGTGTGGTCGCGACCGCCGAAGCGCGCTCCGATCTTTGGGAGGGAAAGGTCGGTGTGCTCTCGACACAGATACATCGCAATCTGCCGGTACCGTGCAAGCGGCTGACGGCGACTCGGCCCGATCAGCTCGTCGAGCGACGTCGAGAAGTAGTCGGCCGTGACCTGGACGATGCGGTCGGCCGTCGGAGGGACCGCTCGGTCGACACCGACGATGTCCGAGAGCACCTCGCGCGCCATGGTGAGGGTGATCGTCTCATCGGTGAGCGAGGCGAAGGCGGTGACCCGGGTCAGCGCCCCCTCGAGCTCGCGGATGTTCTGGTGCACGTTCTCTGCGATGAAGGTCATCACTTCCGGAGGCACCGGGGCCGGGGCGAAATCGGCGTTTCGCCGGAGGATGGCGAGACGGGTCTCAACGTCCGGGCTCTGGATGTCGGTCAGAAGACCCCACTCGAATCGGCTCCGAAGACGGTCCTCGAGCGTCGAGAGGTGCTTGGGGTGCCGATCGGAGCTGATCACCACCTGCTTCCCGGCCTCGTAGAGACTGTTGAAAGTGTGGAAGAACTCCTCGAGGATCTGCTCCTTGCCTTCGAAGAACTGCACATCGTCGAGCAGCAGCACGTCGATCGTGCGGTAGCGCTCCTTGAACTCGTCCATGCGTTTGCGGCGGATCCCATTGATGAACTCGTTGAAGAACTGTTCGGACGACACATACCTGACGACGGCCATGGGGTCGAGTTCGATGCGATGGTGGCCGACGGCATGGAGCAAGTGGGTCTTCCCAAGACCCGCATTGGCGTAGATGAACAGAGGGTTGTATTGGCTGCCCGGTTGCTCGGCGACGGCAAGCGCCGCTGCGTGGGCAAACCGGTTCGACTGGCCGACCACGAAGTTGTCAAAGGTGTACTTCGGGACGAGGCGAGGGTCGTCGGCTCTGGTCCGGGTCCCGTCGCCGGTCTCGATCGGCAGCGAACCCTGAAGCGGCTCGGGTGCCGAGGGCACGACCGCGGCGGGACCGACGGGAGCCGGGGCCACCGACAACTCGACGGCGAGACCGAGCGTGTCCATCGCTGCCTCCTCGAGGGCGGGCAGATAGCGATCTCCCACCCAGCGATAGTGGAAGTCCGTCGGGGCCACGAGGTGGAGGCTGCCGGATTCGATGCTCGAGTCGAGCGGCTCGATCCAGGTCTGCCAGGCTGCCGGCGTCACCCGTCTTCGGACCTGTTGATGGAAGGTTTCCCACTCGGTGGTGGACGAGTTTGGTTCTGCCACCAGAGGTGCCCTCATTCCTGTTCAATATCCTGTCCACACTCCTGTCCACAGGGTGTGGAAAAACCAGCAAATTCTCGGCCCGGCCCGCTCCCGAGACGGTGCAGCTGCCGGAACCCTCTCCGGGGAAGTACGGATGGCCGTACGAGAGCGGCGGCGAGTATATGGCCGGTC
The DNA here is from genome assembly GCA_024640745.1 of Actinomycetes bacterium. Classification (GTDB taxonomy): domain Bacteria; phylum Actinomycetota; class Acidimicrobiia; order Spongiisociales; family UBA5794; genus JAHEEL01. The sequence continues at coordinate 4,754 of JAHEEL010000020.1, read as the reverse complement.
GGCGGCGACCGGCAAGAGAGGGAAAACCGTCGGTGTTGCGCGACGGTGGTGAGCGACGAACGCCGAAAACCCTTTCACAGCAAACGCTAACGATGCTGGTAAGAAATGGCAGACAGCCGTTTGTCCCTCGAATCGACCACGGATGGGCTGCTGGGATGTTTCGCGATCGACGCCGGGATTTCGCGGCTCGTCCTCGGACTTCGCGTTCTCCTCCCGCGGAGGCCGGTAGGGCGCCGAGCGGCGTAGAATCCCGGCGTCCAGAATCCTTCCGGTCGCATCGCGACCTCCGATCGGGGATACCTCACCATGAAGCGTACCTACCAACCCAACGTGCGACGACGCAAGCGCAAGCACGGCTTTCGCTCTCGCATGCGCACCCGTTCCGGGCGCGCCGTGATCAAGCGTCGCCGCCTCAAGGGCCGGCGGCACCTCACTGCCTAGGACCGGACGCTCGTTCGTCTCGTTGAGACCCGCAGAGCGGTTCACCGCCGTCTTCCGCACGGGTACTCCGAGCCGTTCAGGAGGTATCACCGTGATTCGCGCTCAGGGAACCGTTGGACCGCCCGAGGTCGGGATCGTCGCCGCACGCCGCGTCGGCAGTGCGGTGCAACGGAACCGAGCGAAGCGTCGCCTTCGAGCGGCTCTCGGCAGCGTCGACCTGCAATGCGACACCGCGTACGTGGTGGTGGCTTCGCCCGATGTGGTGAGTATGGAATTCGACGAGTTGGTGCGGCGCGTCCGCGCCGCAACGGCAGCCCCGCTCGCTGGGGAGGAGACATGAGATCCCCGAGTAGACCGAAGCCTTCGCCGGCCGCGCGGATGCTCATGGGTGCCGTGCGGGTGTACCAGAAGGCGCTCTCTCCCGCCATGGGCGGCAACTGCCGGTACTATCCGTCCTGCTCAGAGTATGGATATGACGCGATCCGCCTCCACGGGGCGGGCCGCGGTTCGTGGATGGCCGTCAAACGCATCGGACGCTGTCATCCGTTCCATGAGGGTGGATACGATCCCGTGCCCGAGCCCGGAGACAAGAGAAACATCGACGATTTGAACGCTGGGAGCGACGCGTGAACCCCTGGAACCTGCTCCTCGACCTCCTCGGCGGGGTCTTGAACTTCTTCTACCAAATTATTCCAAACCTTGGCATCGCGATCATCCTGCTGACGCTGGCCATCTCGCTGGTCCTTTTCCCATTGACGCTCAAGCAGACCCGATCGATGAAGGCGATGCAGGAGATCCAACCGGAGGTGAAGCGCCTCCAGAAGGAGCTCAAGGGGAACAAGGAAGAGCTGAACAAGCAGATGATGGAGCTCTACCAGGAGCGCGGCGTCAATCCTGCGGCCGGGTGTCTCCCCTTGATCGTGCAGATGCCGATCTGGTTCGCCCTGTTCAGTGTGCTACGGAGCATCCAGACGAACGACGCCGGGTTCGCAACCTCGAAGTACATCGGCGACGGGGTAGAGCACGTCAACACCATGTTTCTCGGGATGGATCTCACCCTCTCCCCCAGCTCCGTCGTCCCGGACGCAATCCGCAGCGTCGGCGACCTGAGCCCCCTCAACGCCGTTCCCTACATCGTGCTGATCATCCTCATCGTGGCCGCCGGGTTCTACCAGCAGGTGCAGACGACTCGATCGTCCAAGAAGCCGGACGGCGAGCAGACCCAAACCCAGCAGTCGATGCAGAACGCGATGAAGATCATGCCGATCTTCTTCGGGTTCATCTCGTGGACGCTCACGTCCGGACTGGGAATCTACTTCGCCACCTCCAATCTCTTCCGGATCGGACAGCAAGCATTGATCCTGAGGATGGATGAGGGGGGAGACGAGGGGAAGAAGCCCGTGCTCCCGGCCGAGGCACCGCCGGATGAGGGAGACAACGGCAAGACCCGCCCCTCGCCAAACGCCAGCAAGAAGAAGAATCGCCGCAGGAGGAAATAGACGATGGAGTGGGTGGAAGCGACCGGCACCACGGTCGACATCGCGGTCGAGGCCGCATTGTCCGAATTGAACCTCGAGTCGGTCGGGCAGGCACAGGTTGAGGTGATCCAGGAGCCGAAGTCCGGATTCCTGGGCGTGGGCGGTCGACCGGCCATCGTGAAGGTATCCCGCAAGCCCCGCCAGCGCAACCGTCGGGGCCGACGGGGCGCCAAGAGTGAGGGCGGCGGCGGGCGGCAGCAGAAGCCGAGGGAGAGCCGCCAGGGAAATCGGAACACCAAGCAGGACCAGTCCTCCGGGAAGGCGAAACGACCGTCGTCGCCGGCGAAGAAGCAGAACAACGGATCACCGAAGGAGCAGCGAGCGATGGACAAGAGCGAGACGGCACCGCCGACACAGGACAAGCCAGAGTCGTCGATCGAGGACCAGGCCACCGTGGCGGAGGAATTCCTCGCCGGGTTGCTTGCCGCGTTCGGTCTCGAGGGCGACGTCCAGACTCGAATCGACGAAGACGTGCTCTACCTCGATGTGATCGGTGAACAGACCGAGGCGCTCGTCGGTCCGAAGGGCGCCACGATGTACTCGGTGCTCGAATTGACCCGTACCACGGTACAGCGCCGCACGTTCGGCGCTCCGAGGATGCGCATCGACATCGCCGGCTACGGAGCTCGTCGCCGGGAGGCACTGACGATCTACACGGGGAAGCTGGCGGAGCAGGTCATCGCCAGCGGCGGCGAGATGATGCTCGAGCCCATGAATGCTGCCGACCGAAAGGTCGTGCACGACGCCGCGGCGGCGATCGAGGGCGTACGCACCTATTCGGAAGGTGAAGAACCGCGTCGCGCGGTGGTGATCGCGGCGATCGGGAGCAACGACGCCGACTAGACGCGATGTTTCACGGGAAACATGCCGACACCCGCCGGCTCGGTAGGGTTGCGGCCTGGGCGGGGTTCG
>JAHEEL010000020.1:0-1851 GCA_024640745.1 Actinomycetes bacterium | reverse complement strand
CATTGGCCCGGACGAGCCCGGCCGGGTGGTCGACCGGCACATCGCCGACTCACTCGCCTTTGCGGGTGCGTGGACCGGTCGGCCACGTTCGGCGCTCGACGTCGGTAGCGGCGTTGGGCTACCCGGTATCCCGCTGGCCATCACCCATCCCGACACACTGTTCACGCTCCTTGACCGATCGGGACGGCGGTGCTCGTTGGCCCTCCGGGCCATCCGGATCCTCGATGTCCGCAATGCGGAGGTGGCTCATCGTGACGTGTCCCAACTCTCCGGACAATGGCCGGTCGTGCTCTTCCGTGCGTCGCTGCCGCCCGATGTGGCGCTCGCCGTCGCGCGTCCGTTGCTCGAGCCCGGGGGGTGCGCGATCGTAGCGCTCAGCCGCCGGGAGGCACCAACCTCTCTCCCCGTCGCTCCGCCCGGTACCTCCCTGACGGTGGTGCGGACGGACCCCGGGGTCCTTGACTCACCCGCATGGCTCCTTAGGATGGAGCGAACCGAACCGCACCCCAAGGACGGAAGCCGCCCCTGATGTCCGCTACTACCGTTGCCATCGCCAACCAGAAGGGCGGCGTCGGCAAGTCGACGTCTGCGATCAATCTCGGTGCAGGCCTTGCGTTTCAGGGGGAGCGCATCCTCCTCATCGATCTCGACCCGCAAGGGAACACCACGAGCGGCCTTGGGGTGGACCGGGGTGCCATCCAGTACTCCACCTACGATCTGCTCGTCGAGGACGTCGCGATCGAAGACGTAGTGGAGCCGTCATCGGTCCGAGACCTCTTCGTCGTGCCGGCCACGATCGAGCTTGCGGGGGCTGAGATCGAGCTGGTCTCGATGTTCTCCCGCGAGGCACGCTTGGGCACGGCGATCAAGGGGATCGTGGAGGACTACGACTTCGTCCTCATCGACTGTCCACCGTCGCTTGGGCTGCTGACGGTGAACGGCCTGGCTGCGGCCGACGAAGTGCTGATACCCATCCAGTGCGAGTACTACGCGCTCGAAGGGGTCAGCCAGTTGCTCCGCAACGTCCAGCTCGTGCAGCGAAACCTCAACCCTCAGCTTGAGGTCGAGGGCGTCGTCCTCACGATGTACGACGGGAGGACGACCTTGGCCGCCGACGTTGTCACCCAGGTCCGGGAACACTTCGGCGACACGACCTATCGCACGGTGATTCCGCGCACCGTGCGGCTCTCCGAGGCGCCGTCGTATGGAGAACCGATCGAGGCGTACGATCCGATGTCACGAGGCGCCATTGCGTACCGCGAATTGGCACGAGAGTTCCGGAGGAGACATGGCCGCACGTAAGAGTGGATTGGGCCGCGGTCTCGACGCGTTGATCCCGGTGGATCACCCATCGGTTGGTTTCGCCGAGGTAGCGCTTTCAGATATCGCGCCGAACCCGCAGCAGCCGAGGGTGCGATTCGATGAGGACGCGCTGGGGGAGCTGGCGGCCTCGATCGCCGAGGTGGGTGTGCTTCAGCCGGTTGTCGTTCGCCCCGGGGAACCTGAGGGAACGTACGTCCTGATCGCGGGGGAGCGCCGCCTCCGAGCGGCGGATGCGGCCGGCCTGACGACGATTCCGGCCGTGATCCGATCCGTCGAGAGCGACGATCGGTACCTCACGGAGGCTCTGATCGAGAACGTTCAGCGGACGGATCTGTCGCCGCTCGAGGAAGCCGCCGCCTACCGGAACTTGCTGGAAGATTTTGGTATGACTCATGAGCAGGTGGCCGCACGAGTTGGGAAATCCCGTAGTGCGGTGACCAATACCCTTCGGCTGTTGCAGCTTCCCGCCTCCATCCAGGGCATGCTCGAGCGAGAGGAGCTCTCGGCCGGGCACGCTCGGGCCCTGCT
>JAHEEL010000019.1 GCA_024640745.1 Actinomycetes bacterium | reverse complement strand
CGCGCACGACGCCAAGGACCCGGGAGATGAGGATGCCCCCGGACACAATGAGGGCAGCGATGCCCATCCTGCCCCGCAGCGACCGGCCGGTGGAGCGGCTCATGTTCCTACGATCGTAGAACGTACGAACTCGCGAACGTGGTTACTCACGTCAAGTCGCGTCGGCGGAGCACCAGCGTCGTCGCAGCGATCGAGACAGCGGCGATGAACACGGTCGACAAGAGGGCCGCCCCGAGACTCGACAGGTTGGCGGTTCCGATGTCGGCTATCTCCGCTTCGACATCGGCGGGAACGAGACCCGCGAACGCCGACCAGCCGATCCGCCACGGTGAGAGCGTCGAGAGCCCGCTCAGCGCACTGACAACGGCATTCTCGAAGATGAATACGAATGCGAGTCCGATGAGCACGGCTCGATCGGTGAAGAAGCCGAGGGGGATGAAGAGGGACGCGTACACGACGCTCGCGGCGATGCCCCCGACGAGCAGCGGCACGACCAGGCTCCAAGAGCCCGTCTCGATGCCGTACACCACGGTCAGTGCAACGGCGCCGAGGGCATTGAGGCCCCCGGCGACGACGATCGCGCCGAGGAACTTCGATGAGGCGATGACCGAGCGCGGAATCGGACGAAGGACCAGGAATGAGAGTGTGGCGTCGCGCCGTTCGTCGCCGAGGGCGGACGAAGCGATGATCAGGGTCACGATCGGGACGAGCAGCGGGAAGTACAGGGCTCCCACCATCGCCAGGAGTCGATTGAGGGCAGCCTCGCTTGCCAGCGTCTGGGAGAGCAGCAGGAACACCGCTGCCGGGGCGAGTGCGGCGATGCCGAAGATGATGAGTCGTCGCAACCCGAGGAGCAGCTTGATCGACATGCTGGTGATCGCCGCAAACGCTCGCATCAGCGCTTCACCAGGTACCGGAAGACACTCTCGAGCGACGCGTCCTCGGGCTGGAACGCGGTGATCCGCGCATCGACCTCCTGCGCGACTTGCGGAACGCGGAGACCGAGCGCAGCAAGATCGCCGGTCTCGACCCGAAGGGTGCCGTCGTCTACCGACACGCCGTGCACCAGTGCCTCTTCGACGAGGCGGGCGGCCAGCACGCGTGCCGAGTCGGATTCGATGCGGACCCGGTAGGGGATGTCGGTCATCGCGCTGCGGATCGCCGCCACGTCACCCGCGGCTGCGAGACGCCCGTCGACGATCGCGATGACGCGATCAGACATCCGATCGACCTCACCGAGGATGTGCGAAGAGACGATGACGGTCCGCCCCTCGCCGCCGAGGCGCTGGAACAGGTTGATCAGGTGCAGCCGTTGGACCGGGTCGGTCCCGTTGAGCGGTTCGTCGAGCAACAGGATCTGCGGATCGGAGACCAGCGCCGCGGCAACTTTTGCCCGCTGGCGCATCCCCTTCGAATAGCCGGCGAGCTTGCGGTCCGCCGGTGGACCGAGCGCAACGGTCTCGATGGCACGCTCGGTGGCCTCGCCGACATTGGAGACTCCGGCGAGTGTGGCGGCGTACCTGACATACTCCCGTGCGGTGAGCGACGGATACACGGCGGCCTCTTCGGGAACCAGCCCGACGTCGGCGTAGACGGACGGCCGCGTTCTCGGCCACACACCGAGGACGCGAACCTCCCCCTTCGAGGGTCGGATGAGCCCGGTGAGCATTCGCAGCATCGTGGTCTTGCCGGCTCCGTTCGGGCCGAGCAGTCCGGTCACACCCGGTCCGAACGAGCACGTGACGTTGGATACCGCGACCTTCTGGCCGAACCACTTGGACGCGTCGTCGAGCTCGACGGTCGGGGAGTCGACGAGCGCAGGGTTCGTCGTCACATCAACCTCCGATACCGCCACACGACGAACACGCTCGAAGCAACGGCCACCGTCACGATCACCGCAAGCGAGACCCACGGATCGAGGCCGGCGTTGGCAATGGTGGTCTCGCTCGAACCCGTCGTGCCGAAGATCCAATCGCGCACGTAGTCCGGATGTCCGTCGACGGCGAGGATCGCGGCATACCGGCTGCCCGGAAGGGTGGTGGCCTCCACGAGCGCTGCAGCGAGACCTGCGCCGACGATCATGACCCCGAGATAGATCCCGGTAGCCGCGGCCTTGCGCGACGCGATCGTCGCGACCAGCAGCGCAAGCGGCGCGTACGCGAGCGCATACACGACGGTTGCGGCGAGGATCTTCGGTATCTCGTCGGTGTTCGTGACCAGCGCTTTGAAGAACCCGTCTGCCGAGAGTGCCGCGAATCCGATGTACATCAGCACCTGCGGGATGAGCATGAACCCGGCAACGACGGTGAGTAGCGACGCCGAGCGTGTTCCGATGTAGTCATCCGGCCGGAGCGGCCGTGACGAGTAGACGGAGAGAACCCCTTCGCGACGATCGGGGATCAAGAGCTCTGGTGCTGCAAGCGCCACGAAGAGCAGGACGACGCCGCCGGTGATCGAGAAGTAGTCGCCGTGGCTCCCGAACGGCGATTCGGCTTCGGGTGAGAACGTCGAGAGGAGAAAGGCGAAGCCGACGAAGACAACCGCCGGCAGAAGAGCGAGCACCACGAGCATCCACGGAAGGATCTTCTTCCTGGCTCTCCTGCGAATGCCGAACACGCGTTGCAGACCGTCGCGGTAGGTCGAAGAGATGGCGCCCCGCCGGCCTCGGCGTTCCCCCTCGTAGGGGACATAGCCGAGATCGAATACGACGCCCCGTTCGGTCACGATCCGCTCCCCTCGAGGAACACGTCCTCCAGCGTCGTGGCCTTCGGACCGAGCGACCGCATACCGGCGCCGGAATCGGCTAGGGCGTCTCGGACGAGCCGGAACGCGTCGTCGGTGCTCGTCCATACGAGGAGGCGCGGCCCGGCTACGTCGACCGTCGCGCCGGCCGCGACCAGGTGCCGTGCGACGGCGTCGGTGTCTCCGATGACCTCGACGGCCACGGTGTCTGCGTCGATCAGGTGGGAGAGGGGGCCGGACCGAAGCACCCGGCCGCCGTCGAGCATGAGCACCCAGTCGCATGTGCGCTCGATGTCGCCCAGGACATGCGAGGACACGAGAACGTTGATGCCGAATCCGCCGAGCCGCGAGATCAACTCGAGCATCTCCTCGCGGCCCTCCGGGTCGAGACCGGCGGTCGGCTCGTCGAGGAAGACCAGTTCGGGGTCGTGAACGATGGCTTGAGCCAACTTGGTGCGTTGCTTCATCCCGGTGGAGAATCCCTCGATCGGGCGGAAACGCTCCTCTTCGAGGCCAACGAGGGTCAGCACGTCCGACGCGCGCTGGCGTGCGGCATTGCGCGGAAGCCCCGCGAGGCCGGCGGCGTAGACGACGAACTCGGCCGCCGAGATGTCGAGCGGTAGGCAATCGTTCTCGGGCATGTACCCGATCCGCGACCGCACATCGAGCACGTCCTTCGTCGCATCGAAACCGAGCACCGCTGCGGTCCCGAGCGTGGGTCGCAGGATGCCCAGCAGGATCTTGATCAATGTGGTCTTTCCCGCGCCGTTGGCGCCGACGAGACCGATGCGACCGGGCGGTAGGTCGAATTCGACTCCGTGGAGGGCGACGATCGAACCGTACGCCAGGCCAAGATCGCGGGCTGAGAGAATCGGTGCATCAACCATGAGCCCCCATGGTCGCAGGTCCGGGGCGTTTGGGGGAGTCGGGCGCCGTCAGTCGCCGGTCCGCGGACAGAAGGCGCCAGACACGAATACGCTCGACGGGAGACCGTGCCCAGTCTCGTGTCTCGTATCTTCGGCCTAGCTACCTGCTACGGAGCGCCGCTCCTCGGCCGGCCCGATCGGTGATGACCATGCCGGTGAGTATCAGCGCGCCGCCGATCGCGATCCCCGGTTCGATGCGTTCGCCGAGGAAGGCCACGCCTGCGACGAGCGAGACCAGTGGGACGAGGTAGCCCACGAGCGACACGGTCGTGATCGGCGCCGATTCGACGAGCCGATAGAAGAGGTAGAAGGGGAGGAAGGTGGAGGCAACGGCCATGTACACCACGAGAAGCCAGCCGGAGATGGTCAGTGAGCCGGGGAGCCCCTCGAACCACAGCATCGCCGGGATCAGAACGACCGTCGACAACACGAACTGCAATCCCGTGATCTCCAGCGGGTCGTAGCGACCGGCATACCGCTTCGCGTAGGCGCCGGCATACCCGATGGCGGCAACGGAAACGAGGGCGAGCAGCGCAGCCACCAGCGGCCGGCCGTCGGCGCCGAGACCCGAGTCGCCGGAGATCAGCAGTGCCGCAACGCCGGCGAATCCGATCGCGAGCCCGGCCATCTTCCCAACGTTGAGGCGCTCGTCGCTCAGCATGAAGTGCGCATACACGGCCGTGGCCAACGGGATGAGCGCCGCGAACAACCCCACGAATCCGGCCGATGCCTCTTCGTAAGCGAAGGTGAACAGCACATAGGGGATCAGGATGTTCGTGACCGCGAGGACGGTCCCAATCTTCATGGTGAGCCGATCCGGGCGGCGCAATCCACGGGCGGCGAGCAGCCCAAAGACGAGGACGGCGGCAAGCGCAACGCGAAGCGCCACGGTCGTCCACGGACCGACACCCTCGTCGAACGCGGCGCGCACGGCGACCCCTCCGGTTCCCCATCCCACGGCGGCGACGACGAAGGCAATCCAGGCGGTGCGGTTCATGGCCCGCTCAGTCTCGCGCGAGACGCAGCAGCGACGCCCCGACGCCGATCAGTGCAATGCCGGCGGCGGCCATCATCGTGAGGCGGCCGCGCGGACCGGTGAACGGAAGCTCCTCGGTTGCAGATTGGCGCGTCGTGGCCGCGACTGTGGCTGCGGCGGAGGCCGGTGCCGGTGCTGGCACCGGCGCGGCGCTGCTCTCCGCCGCATCGCCAAAATAGACGATGGTGGCGGTCTCGCCGACGGCGAGCGTGCCGATGGTCCAGATGCCTCCCTCGAAGGTGCCCAGGGTGATCTCGGACACCGTGAGAATGGGGTAGGCATCCGTCCGCAGATCGCGCGGGGCGACGTCGATCGCCCGGTCGCTCCCATTGGTGATCGTGCGAGCGAAATCGGCGTGGGTGAGATCGCCGTTCGGCGTCATGCTGCTCGTCTCGGTGATCCCCGGCTCCACGGCGAGCGCCGGCATGGCGAGCCAGAGTGCGGTCAGTGAGATTCCTGTTATCCACGTGATGCGCCTCACGTGCGCCGACCCCTCCACCCGCGCACGACATAGCGCCAGAACGTGACGGTCTCAGCATCGGCGCTTGCGTCCGGGGAATCGGGAACAGTCCCCACAGCGGGATCGTGGATCTCGGCAACGTCGCCGACCGGCGACTCGAGTTGCCCCGCGGCCGGCGACTCGAGCTGCCCGGCGGCATCCCTCATCTCCGCGAGTCGCTCCCGAAGGAACCTCGCCTCGGTCTCAGCCTTGGCGGCGCGCTCCCGTGCCTCGGCGAGCTGTTGTCCGGCTTCGTGGAGATTGCCGAGTTGATTCAACATCTTGTTCCACGCATCGACCGGGACGATCATCGTCCCCGGCTCCGCATCGGGTATCGACCGGTGCGCACCGCTGGTCTCCTGCGACCGGCGTCCAGCGACCGGAGATTCCTCTCGTGAGGTGACCGGTGACTCGGCGACGGGAGCCGATTCCGACCGGTCCCTTCCCAGCGATGCTGCTCGCGTTCGGACCGACCCCATCTCCACGATCCGCAGCGTCAGATCGCCGTCGGACTCGAGGTACGAATCGACGGTTCCGCGGCGGCACCACTTCCGCAGCGTGCTGATCGGGATCCCGGTGAGCTCCGTTGCCTCTCGCAAGGTGCGCCACTCGCCTCGTTCACGAGGGGCTTGTCTCGCCTTCGACACCGACGGACGGCCGCGCTGGCGATCACGCGATTCTCGCATCGCCTCGGTCTCCCATCGTCTGGCGGCATCCATGAGGGTCGAGGCTAGTGGCGTAGACGGTTCGTGAGCCGTCAGACTCCTAGGATGGCGACGACGACGACAGGGAACGGCCACATGCCAGATCAACCACCGCAGTTGGAGGAAGAAGTCCGGGACCTCGTCCGGAGCATCGTCACCGGTGTCCTCGATGATGCCGGCCGGATCCCGCCGCTCCCCGAACGCGAGGCGCCACCGCCGAAGGCCGAAGGGGTCGAAACCATTGCCGTGGGGGCCGACCATGGTGGCTATCCGCTGAAGGAACGAATTGCCTTCCGATTGCGGGAGACCGGGCACGACGTCCATGACTGCGGCACCGACTCGACGGCCTCCGTGGACTATCCCGACTTTGCGCACGAGGTAGCCCGGCTCGTGGCCGACGGCACGTGTCGCTGGGGCATCGTCGTCGACGGTGCCGGCATCGGATCGGCCATGGTGGCAAACAAGGTTCCCGGCGTTCGAGCGGCACTCTGCTACGACATTTCGACCGCCCGAAACAGCCGCGAGCACAACCATGCAAACGTCCTCACGCTCGGCGCCGGCCTCATCGGGCCGAATCTCGCGCTGCAGATCGTCGAAGAGTGGCTCGCGACACCGTGGGCGGAAGGCCGCCACGCCGATCGGGTGGCGAAGATCACCGACATCGAGAACCACTACGCCGGAGGACCTCCGTGACCAGCGACATCCTCGACCGGGGGATCCTGGTCGAACTCATCACCAAAGAGGTGCTGACTGCTCTCTCCGAGCGGTCCGACATCTGCAAGAACCCGGAGGCGGTGCGGCAGATCGTCGCCAACGGCGCAGACCGGGTGGCGTTCCACGGGACGGCGGCCGATGTCCCGATCGATGTCGCCAAATACATCGATCACACGCTGCTCAAGCCCGAGGCGACCGCGTCGGAGATCGACACGTTGTGCGATGAGGCGATGGAGTTCGGTTTCGCCTCCGTGTGCGTCAACCCGACGTGGGTGAAGCGGGCGGCCGATCGACTGCGCGGCTCCGACGTCAAGACGTGCTCCGTCATCGGATTCCCGCTCGGCGCATCGACTCCGGAGATCAAGGCAATGGAGGCAAGGCGGGCGATCCGCGATGGCGCCCGTGAGGTCGACATGGTCCTCAACGTCGGCGCGCTCAAGTCCGGCGATTACGAGACCGTGCGCACCGACATCGAGAAAGTGGTCGACTCGGCGCACGAATCGGGCGCCATCGTCAAGGTGATCTTGGAGACATCGAAACTGACCGACGAGGAGAAGGTCATCGCATCGGCGCTCGCCAAGCAGGCGAAGGCCGACTATGTGAAGACGTCTACCGGATTCGGCGGCGGCGGCGCCACGGTCTACGACGTCGCTCTGATGCGAGAAACGGTGGGGCCGGAGATGGGCATCAAAGCCTCCGGGGGTGTCCACACCGCTCAAGAGGCGGAGGACATGATCGCCGCGGGAGCCACGCGCATCGGGGCGTCGGCAGGCGTGCAAATCGTCGCAGGAGCGGAAGGGGATGCCGGTGGCAAAGGGTATTGAAGTCCGGTCGTACGCCTTCCTGGACTCGCTGCAACCACAGTACGCAGCATTCCTCGGGACGGTCGCCCAGGGATTCCTCCCGCTCGCCAATGATGCGTCGCTGTTCGTGGAGGTCGCTCCCGGGATCGAGATCAATCGCCTGACCGACGTCGCATTGAAGGCGACCACCGTCAAGCCGGGCATGCAGATCATCGAGCGCTACTACGGCCTGCTCGAGGTCCACTCGCCCGACCAGGCGGAGACCCGGGCGGCCGGCGAGGCGATCCTCGAATCGGTCGACCACGTCGTCACCGATCGCCTCAAGCCCAAGATCCTGTCTTCGCAGATCATCCGGCGGATCGACGACCACCATGCTCAGTTGATCAACCGAACGCGACACGGGCAGCTCATCATTCCGGGCCAGACGCTCTACGTGCTCGAATGCGAGCCCGCTGCCTACGCGTCGCTCGCCGCGAACGAAGCAGAGAAGGCAGCAGAGATCAACGTCCTCGAGGTGCGCTCCCACGGTTCGATGGGCCGCGTCTACCTCGGCGGCGAGGAGCGCGACATCGACGTTGGCTGGCGAGCCGCCGTTGCGTCCCTGGAGGGCCTCGAGGGACGGGTCGTATGAGCCCGAGCTGCCGGCTGCCAGCCCGAGACCGGTCCGGCCTGGGTCGGTCGCAACGCCTAAAGTCACAGACAACCACAGAGGGAGCACACTGATGGCGGAAGCCCTTGGAATGATCGAGTGCCGGAGCTTCGCAGCGATGGTCGAAGCGTCCGACGCGATGGTCAAAGCAGCGAAGGTCGAACTGGTCTCGTATGAGGAGACCGGTGGAGGCTACGTGACCGCAATCGTGCGGGGCGACGTTGCCGCCGTGAAAGCCGCCGTCGACGCCGGCATCCGTGGCGCAGAGAAGGTCGGCGAGGTCATCTCGACGCATGTGATCGCTCGTCCCCATCTCAACATCGATCTCGTCCTTCCGCTCGGGCGGGCCGCCGAGGCTGCAGAAGAACTCGGCTGATCCCGACTGCTCCGCACACCGAGGAGGTGGCATAGATGCAGCTCGGGAGAGTCGCCGGCACGCTGGTGTCGAGTCGGAAAGAGCCGCTGGTCGAGGGTCTGACGTTTCTCGTCGTGCGCCAGATCAACGCGGACAACACCGACGCGAACTCGTACGTGGTCGCCGTCGATGGGGTCGGCGCAGGGGTCGGCGAGGTCGTCATGTACGCCTCCGGCAGCTCGGCCCGCCAGACCGAACGCACGAAGGACCGGCCGTGCGATGCGGTGATCATGGCGATCGTCGACACGTGGGAGCTCGACGGTGAGACGGTGTTCGTGAAGTGAGCGACCGGTGCTGACCGAACAGGAGATCTCAGAGATCATCGGGCGCGTCCGCGGTCGAGTCGAAGCGGTTGAAGGTCGGAACCATACCGGGCCGGCCCTGCGCGCCGCGGCCGAACGGGCAGCGCTGTCGTCCAAGCTCGGCGATGGCATCTACTCCACCATCGATGAGGCGATTGGTGCCGCCCGCCGGGCGTTCTTCTCGTATCGCGGTATGGGCCTCGAGAAGCGCCGCGTCATCGTCGACGCCATGCGCTCGGCGATGCTCGCCGAGGGGGAGCGCCTCGCGTATCTCGCGCGAGAAGAGACGGGCCTCGGTCGAGCGGAAGACAAGGTGCTCAAGAATCGACTCGTCACTGTTCGAACGCCCGGTCCTGAAGATCTCGATCCTCAAGCCGTGACCGGGGACTCGGGCATGATGGTGACGGAATACGCCCCGTACGGTGTGATCGGATCCATCTCTCCGACGACGAACCCGACCTCGACCGTCATCAACAACTCGATCGCGATCATCTCGGCGGGCAACGCCGTGACGTTCAATGTGCACCCCAGCGCGAAAGACGTGTCCGTGGAGAACATCCAGGTCCTCAATCGGGCGATCGTCTCCGCCGGCGGTCCACCCGATCTCATCACGGCGATCGCCGAGCCGACGCTCGAATCGGCAAAGCGGCTGATGGCGCATCCGGATGTGCCGGTCCTGCTCGTCACCGGCGGTCCGGGCGTCGTCCGCGAGGCGCTGGCAATGCCGAAGAAGGCAATCACTGCGGGCCCGGGCAATCCGCCGGCGGTGGTGGATCAGACCGCCGACGTCGATCAGGCCGGCCGGGACATCGTGCGGGGAGCCTCGTTCGACAACAACATCGTGTGCGTCGATGAGAAGACGACCATCGTCGTCGACACCGTCGCGGACCGACTCGTGCAGTCGATGGTCGCCCACGGCGGCTACCGGCTCAAAGAACACGAACTCAAGCGCCTCGAGCGCGTGATCTTCCGAGAGATGGGACCCCGCGACAAACCGGGGATCGTCAACCCGGCCTGGATTGGCAAGAACGCCGGTGCCTTGCTCTCGGAGATCGGGGTCGAGAGCGATTCGGACGTCCGGTTGCTCGTTGCCGAGGTGCCGGCGTGGCACAGCCTCGTGTGGACCGAGCAGATGATGCCGGTCATGCCCGTCGTTCGGGTCAAGGACGTCGGGGCAGCCATCGACCTCGCGGTGCGGTCCGAGCACGGGTTCCGGCACACCGCATCGATCCATTCGACGAACGTCGATACGATCACCCACATGGCGCGGGAGATGAATTGCTCGATCTTCGTCGCGAACGGACCCAACATCTCGGGGCTCGGCGACGGTGGCGAGGGCTTCAGTTCGTTCTCCATCGCCAGCCCGACCGGCGAGGGATTGACGCGACCGCGGACGTTCTCGCGAATCCGGCGTGTCACGGTGGTGGGGGCGATGCGCATTGTCTGATCCCGCCATTGCCATCGTCGAGCTCGAGTCGATCGCCTCCGGCATCTACACCGGCGATGCGATGGTCAAGTCTTCGCCCATCGGCTCGATCTACGCCGGGACGGTGCATCCGGGGCGCTATCTGGTGCTCGTGTCCGGAGACACTGCGAGTGTGGAGGTTGCGCTCGAGACGGGACGCCAGACCGGCGGGCGGTCCGTGATCGATTCGATCTTCCTCCCGTCGGTTCACCCCGATGTGGTAGCTGCGATCGTCTCGCTGGTCGATGCTGCTGCTTTCTCCGATGACGCCGCCGGCATCGTCGAGACCGACACGGTGGCCACCATCGTCGAGGCTGCCGACGCCGGAGTGAAGGCTGCCCAAGTGTCGCTGCCCGCCGTGCGGTTGGCCGACGGCCTGGGCGGCAAAGGGTATGCGGTGTTCACCGGTCCGGTCGCCGAGGTGGAGGCAGCCGTCGAAGCGGCGGTCGAACGCGTCGCCCCGACCGGCCACCTGTTCCGTGACGTGATCATCGCCCAGATCCACGCCGAGATGCGCCAGAACCTCGCGGACGACCTGCGATTCAACCAGCGTCTTGCGCAACGCCCCGGAGATCGTTGATGCAGCTCGGACTCGTCAGGGGAACCGTGGTTGCGACCGTGAAGTCGGAGGGCCTCAAAGGCGTGAAGTTCTTGATCGTCCAGCCCCTCGACAAGCGGCAGCAGCCGGTCGGCGATCCGGTGGTTGCAGCCGACGGCGTGTACATGGCGGGTCCGGGGGAACTGGTCTACTTCGTGGCCTCCCGTGAGGCGGCAGAAGCGCTCGACCCGCGGTTCGTCCCGGTTGATCACGCGATCGTCGGGATCGTCGATGAGGTGTCGGTCGACCAGGAGTCGACATGAAGATTGGTCGTGTGTCGGGAAACGTGGTCTCGACCGTCAACCATCCGTTCTACGACGGGAAGCGGCTCATGATCTGCGATCTGATCGGCCCGGAAGGTGAACCAGGCGGATACACGATTGCCGTGGATGTCGTCGGCGCCGGGATCGGGGAGACGGTCTTGATCAGCGACGAGGGCAACTCGGCTCGCCAGATCTTCGGGCTCACGACCGGGCCGGTCCGTGCGGTGATCATCGGCATCGTCGACACCATCGACATGGCATGATCCTGGGCATATTCGGGGGCTGTGCCTAGCCTCCGCGCCGTGATGCGGAGAGCCTTTCTCGTCCTGATCGTTGCGATTGCCCTCGTACTGTCTGCCTGTGGCGGAGGGCAGCCGGAAACGTGCGACGAAGTCGCAGACGTGACCATCGACCTCATGCAAGAACTCATCAACGACGTCGAGCAAGAAGTCGGGGACATGTCGGTGGAGGAGCTCATTGCGACGGGCGGCGAGCTCCCTTCTGTCGACCGGTTCGAGGCGGACGCCGCTGAGATCGACGAGCGTGCGGCCGAGTTGGGCTGCACGCAGACCCAGATCCAGAACGCCGTCACGAGCCGGATCGGTGCGCTGGAAGCAGATACCCCGATCGGCCAATTCATCATCGAAGCCATCCGGTCTGGCGGGCTGTGAGCCGGTCGGCAGTCGTCAGACACCGGCGCCCGGCCGTTCATCGGTCCGCGAGACTTGGGACATGAAAATCAGCTACGACGGGGGGACGGTGACCGGTGTAGCGGCCGGTGAACCTGGCCCGATTGGCGTCCTCCTGGCCCACGGCGCCGGCGCCGGACAGAACCACCCGTGGATCATCCACGTGCGCGACCGCTTGGCGCGACGTGGGCTGTTCGTGATGTCGTTCGACTACCGCTACACGGAAGCGGGTCGGAAAGCGCCGGATCGGATGCCAATGCTCCTCACGGTCCACCGCGCAGCGGCAGACGCTCTGGCGGGGGAGTGCGACCGGGTCGTTCTCGCGGGCAAGTCGATGGGCGGCCGGGTGGGATCACACCTCGCCGGCGACGAGGGCTGGCCCGCTGCGGGACTCATCTACTTCGGCTACCCGCTCGTCCCGATGGGCAAGCGCGAACCCCGTCCAACAGACCATCTGGCTGCGATCGCCGCGCCGCAGCTGTTCTTCGCCGGAACGCGCGACCGCCTGTCGCCGCCGGATGTGATTGCGAGCGTCGCCGCAGCCGTCCCCGATGGGATCCTCGTGGTCGTCGAGGACGGCGATCACTCGTTCAAGGTCCTCCAACGCAACCCGAAGACGAATGAGCAGGTTCTCGACGAAGTAGTCGACGATGCCGCGCGATGGATCCACACCCGTGTGTCGCCGCCTGCCCGGGGTTCGTGACATCTCCGGCAGCGTGCTGAGCCCGCAGAACGAAGCGGAGGGGTCACCCTCGTCATTCCGCGAACGCGCGACGTCCCGGTGTGGCGGTGCCAAACATGGGCGCGCGAGATGACCTAGCGCTTGGGCGGGACGTAGTGCCCCGATCGGACCGCGCCGTCGCGCGCCTCGAGGACCCACACCGAGCCCTTCTTCCATTCCTTCGGGCCTTCGAGGTCCACTCCGCCCTTGCGCAGCTTCTTCAGGACCGGCTCGATGATCTCGCCGTGTGTCACCATCACCGCCGATTCGCCCTGAAGCTCCTCGATCATGCCGAGGACGCCGTCGGCGTCGCCCCCGATTCGTAGACGCTTGTCCAGGGTGTCCGGCATGCGAATGGCATTCACCAGCGGCCTGGCCGTCTGGACGCAGCGTTGCGAGTCGGATGAGAAGATGCGCGAGAGGGGATGGGCCCGGAACCGGACGGCCAAGTCGATCGCCTGCTTCCGCCCACGCCGGTCGAGCGGGCGCTTCCTATCTTTTCCCTTCCACTGCGACTTCACGCCCGAGTGGGCGTGGCGCACGAGGTAGATCTTCGAATAGGTGGGGTCGTCGGTCAACGCATCCGCGCGTTCGAGGACCTTTCGGTCGTTGGCGTATTGCAGGCGCTTGTCCGCTTTGCGGCGCGGCAGCCACGCGATGTCGTCCACCTCCCGATTCGGGCGGAACCGCCCCCCGACCATCTCCATGTGCCACCAGCGGACGACCTTGCGGTTGCCGGCATCGGTCTGGTAACCGACCGAGCCGACTTCCACTGGGCGATTCGCTTGGATGCCGGTCTCCTCCCGCACCTCTCGGAGCGCCGCCTCGAGGAAGCCCTCTCTACGATTCAATTTCCCTTTCGGGAGGGACCAGTCGTCGTACCGGGGTCGGTGCACGACGAGGAACTCGCGCTCGCCGTCGTCGCCGTCCCGGTGCAGAACGCCCCCGGCGGCCATGATCGAGGCTCGGAATCGTTCAGGGCTCATTGCGGGGTCGGCGCCTCGCCCCGAGCTCGCGCGGCGGCGAGCTCGAGGAGCTTCTCGTGCGTGTCGAGGCCGACCTCCGGCTCCACCTTCGTCCAGCTCCCGTCCGGGTTGGCCTCCCAGGCGAGGGCATCGTCGGCGAGTTCGACATCGAGGATCTCCTCGAGACGGGCCTTCAAGCGTGGGTCGGTGACGGGAACCAGCGCCTCGACGCGCTTGTTCAGGTTGCGCTGCATCATGTCGGCCGAACCGATGTAGTAGACCCCGGTCGGCCCCGGCGTGCCGAAGCGGTAGATCCGGGAATGCTCGAGGAACCGGCCAACGATGGACCGCAGCGAGATCGTCTCTGACAGCCCGGGAACGCCGGGTCGCAACGAGCAGTTGCCGCGCACGATCAGGTCGATGCGGCACCCGTTCGCGGATGCGGCGTACAGCTCGTCGATGATCTCCGGATCGACGATGTGGTTCGCCTTCATCAGGATCTGACCGTCGGGTCCGAGGTCCGCCTGCTCGCGAATGCGCTCGACGATGCGCGAACGCAGAAACTCGGGGGCGATGATGAGCTTGCGATACGACGCGGGCCGCGCGTAGCCGGTCAAATGGTTGAACAGCTCCGACAGGTCGGCGCCGATCTCCTCGTCCGCCGTGTAGAGGCCGATGTCTTCGTAGATCCGAGAGGTATTCGGGTTGAAGTTGCCGGTTCCGACGTGGGAGTAGCGGCGAATGCCGTCGCGTTCGCGCCGCACCACGAGGAGCGTCTTCGTGTGGGTCTTGAGGCCCTGCACGCCGTAGACGACGTGCACGCCCGCCGATTCGAGCATCTTCGCCCAGTTGATGTTCGCCGCCTCGTCGAACCGAGCCTTCAACTCGACGAGCACGACCACCTGTTTTCCGGATTCGGCGGCCTCGATGAGTGTCCGCACCACCGCTTCTTCACCGCCGATTGCAGGATCGTCCGGGATCGACGTGCGATAGAGGGTCTGCTTGATCGCCAGCACATCCGGGTCTGCTGCGGCCTGGGCGAGGAACGCGGCGGTCGACGTGGCGAATGACTCGTACGGGAAGTGGACGAGGATGTCCCCCTTGCGGAGCTCCGCGAACCAATCGACGGTGTGCCCGGCACCCTCGACCAGTCGCGGTTGGGTCTTGGGACGGGCGACCGCGTCCTTCAGCTCCGGGCGATCGAGTCCGTAGACGCTCCACAGACCCGAGAGGCCGAGGGGGGCGTGGCGCACATAGACCTCGTCGCGCGTCAGTTGAAGCCCGTGCAGCAGGAATTCGAGGACGTTCTCAGGGATGCCGGCCTCGACTTCGAGGCGCACGGCCTGCGCTGCGCGCTGCCGGTATTTCAGGACGCTCTCGATGGCCTGGAGGAGGTCGTCGGCTTCCTCTTCCTCGACAGCGAGGTCGGCGCTCCGCGTGACGCGGAACGTCGAGTATTCGGCTACATCGAGACCCCCGAAGAGACGATCGAGATGGTGCCCGACGATCTGTTCGATGGGTACGAATCGCTCACCGTCGGCGAGTGGGATCAGGCGCGAGACGTTTGGTGGGATCTTCACCCGCGCGAACCGCTGCGCTTTGTTGCTCGGGTCCTTCAGAAGCACGGCGAGGTTGAGCGAGAGATCGGAGATGAACGGGAACGGATGTGATGGATCGACCGCGAGCGGCGTGAGCACCGGGAAGATCGACTTCTCGAACACGACGTCGAGCTCCCGGCGGTCATCGGGGCCGAGTTCGCGGTAGGTGATGATCTCGATGCCCTCGGCGGCCAGCGCGGGAACGATGTCGTCGTTGAAGGTGTCATCGATGCGATCGTTGAGCGCGGTGACGCGCTCCCGAATCGCGACGATCTGCTGGCGGGGGGTCAAGCCGTCCGGCCCCGACTTGGTGACGCCGTTTTCTGCCTGCTCCAGGAGCCCGGCGACGCGTACCTGATAGAACTCGTCGAGGTTCGACGACACGATGGCGATGAACTTGACTCGTTCGAGCAGCGGACGATCCTCAGAAGCGGCAAGGGCGAACACGCGCTCCTGAAATGCCAGGAGCGACAGCTCGCGATTCACATATGGTGTGCCATTCGTTGGATCCATGCCTCGTACCGATGGGGAATGCGGCGCATGCTACCGGAGCCGGCCTCACAGACCGCGCTCACCCAGTGGATCACTCCCGCGATTGGTCGAGCGCTTCGATCTTGGCGACCCGCCGCGCGTGGCGCTCCTCGCCGCCGGATTCGGCTCCGAGGAACTTGTCGACGATCTCCCAGGCCAGTTCCGGGCCGATCACCCGCCCGCCGAGCGCCAGCACGTTCAGCCCGTCGTGCTCGACGGCTTGGTGAGCCGTGTAGACGTCGTGGACCGTCGCCGCCCGCACGCCGCGGATCTTTCCAGCGGCGATGGCGGCCCCGGCGCCGGAGCCGCACAGGACGATACCCCGGTCGACATCGCCGGCTGCAACGGCGCGTGCGGCCGGGACGACGAAGTCGGGGAAGTCGACCGACGCGTCGGAATCGGTGCCGAAGTCGACGACATCGTGACCGGCGGCGACGAGGCGTGCCTTGAGATCCTCCTTCAGCACATACCCCCCGTGATCGGTCCCCATAGCGATGCGCATCGTGACTCCCTCGTTGGTGAACCGACAGAGTAGTGACGGAGGGATGAGTCGCCAGACACGAGACACGAGACACGAGACCGAGCTGCCGACGGCCGTCACGGCCAGACTGGCGACCGGCGACCGTCGACCGGCGACAAGCCCTCTCCAAGATCCCCAACGTTGTCGGGCCCGTCCCTAACCTTCGAGGCATGCATGAACGGGTTGAATCGCTCCGCGTGGTCGGCGGGACACCGCTCGAAGGGGAGCTCTCCGTTCTCGGAGCCAAGAACGCAGCGTTGAAGCACATGGTGGCGGCCCTGCTCGCCCCCGGCGTTCACCGGCTCTCGAACGTCCCTCGAATCCTCGATGTCGAGATCATGGGCAGTGTGCTGCGTCATGTGGGTGCGACCTGCGAGCGCAGCGGGACCACGATCGAGATCGTCGTCCCGGAGACGCCCGTCCCCGAGGCGCCGCTCGAACTCGTGCGGCAGATGCGCGCCTCCATCTTGATACTCGGCACGCTGCTCTCCCGCACCGGTGAGGCGAGAGTTGCACTGCCTGGTGGCGACGACTTCGGTTCGCGGCCGATCGATCTCCACCTCGGCGGCCTCGAGGATCTTGGTGCCGTCTTCGATCTTCAGCACGGCGTGCTGCGCGCCACGGCGCCGAACGGGCTCCACGGCGCAGACGTCTATCTCGAGTTTCCCTCCGTCGGAGCCACCGAGAACATCCTCCTGGCATCGGTCCTCGCCGAGGGGACCACCACGATCGGGAACGCCGCGAGGGAACCGGAGCTGGCAGACCTCGCCGCGTACCTGACCGAGATGGGTGCCGACATCGAAGGGGCGGGCACGTCGACGGTCACCATCCGTGGCGTCTCCGAGCTCCACCCCGCAGACCACCGGGTGGTGCCCGATCGCCTCGAAGCGGGCACCTACATCGTCGCCGGGGCCATGACCGCGGGTCACGTGACGATCCGCAACTGCGTTCCGCAGCACCTCCGCATGGAGATGAGCAAGCTGGCGGACACGGGCGCCACGGTGACGCTGGGCGACGACTGGATCACCGTCGACGGCCCCAGACGTCCCGAGCCCATCGACTTCGCGACCCTCCCGTTTCCGGGCTACCACACCGACATGCACCCGCAGATGGTGGCGTTGCTGTCGGTCGCAAACGGCACTTCGATCGCCACCGAGAACGTCTATGCCGCACGATTCCGATACATCGGCGAGCTGAACCGCATGGGCGCCGACATCCACACGGATGGGCAGCACATCGTGATTCGCGGCGTCGACGAGCTCAGCGGCTGCGAAGTCGACGGATGCGACATCAGGGCGGCAGCGGCCCTCACGATCGCCGCCCTCCGTGCGGATGGGACGACCACGATTGTTGGTGCACACCACGCCGACCGGGGGTACGACGGCTTCGTCGGCAACCTGCAGTCGCTCGGTGCACAAATCGATCGGATCTGATCCGACCGCGGGGCGGACGGTGTCGAAATAGCGCTCCGTCCGGGGTTAGCTTGTTTCCATGGCCGGTGAGCAAGAAAACGTGATCGAGATCGCTTCCCCCGCGGACAAACCGAAGGCGGGGTTCGACGGCTCGGGCTCCAT
>JAHEEL010000170.1 GCA_024640745.1 Actinomycetes bacterium | reverse complement strand
GTTCGACATGCCGATCGCCGAGTCCGAGCTGACGATGGGCTACCTCACCGAGTACTCGTCGCTGCGCTTCACGATGTTCTTCCTCGGCGAGTACGCGGCCATGATCTCGATGTCGGCGGTTGCCGCAACGCTCTTCCTCGGGGGCTACTGGATGCCGTTCGTCCCCGAATCGACGCTCACCTACCTGGGGCCGCTGATCCTCGTTGCCAAGGTCGCCCTGCTGGTCTTCTTCATCCTGTGGATCCGCTCCACCTGGCCGCGTCTGCGCGAGGACCAGCTTCAGGATCTGGCGTGGCGCTGGCTGATCCCGGTCTCGCTCGCCAACATCCTCTTCATCGGCTTCTTCAAGGTGGTGGTGTTCTGATGACCAAGCCGATCGACAAGAGCGTTCGGTTCCCATTCCTCGGCCTGTGGAAGGGGATGTGGTTCACGCTCAAGTACCTGTTCAAGCCGGTCCCGACCGTCATGTACCCGCAGGATCAGGAGATCCCGGTGCCGCGCGCGCGCGGCGTGATCGCCCTCGATCCCGAGGCGTGCACCGTCTGCATGTTGTGCGCTCGCGAGTGCCCCGACTGGTGCATCTACATCGAGGGTCACAAAGAAGAGCAGCCGCCGGCGAAGCCCGGCGGGCGCGCGAGGAAGCGCAACGAGCTCGACCTGTTCGAGATCGACTATTCGCTCTGCATGTACTGCGGCATCTGCGTCGAGGTGTGCCCGTTCGACGCTTTGTTCTGGAGCCCCGAGTACGAATACGGCAGCTACGAGGTGGTGGACCTCATCCACGGCAAGACACGCCTCAAAGACTGGCTGGCAACCGTGCCGGAGCCCCCCGCGTTGGAGCCGCAGGAATGACCGTGACGTTCGCCGACTGGATCACCGAGACCGCCAACTGGGTCTTCCTGCTGATCGCGATCCCGACGCTCGCCGGAGCGGTCTTTGTGGTGACCGCCCGCAACGTCGTTCGTGCCGTGCTCGCACTGGTCGTCACGCTGGCAGGTACTGCGGCCCTGTTCATGATGCTCGGCGCCGAGTTCGTCGGCTGGACCGTCGTTCTCGTCTACATCGGGGCAGTGATCATTCTGTTCCTCATGGGGATCATGATCACGCAGGCGCCCCTGACGAGGAAGACCGATCTCAGCCAGCCGATGTCGATGCGCGCTCCCGCGGTGCTCCTGTCGGTCATCCTGTTCGGCGTGATCGCCTGGGCGGTCATCGTCTCGTTCGGCGCCGAGGCCGTCCCGCTTCCCGACGAGGCGACCAGCACGGCATCGATCGGCGAGACGCTCTTCACCAACTGGGTGATCCCGTTCGAGGCCGTGTCGTTCGTTCTGCTCGCGGCACTCGTCGGCGGTATCTCTCTCGCGCGCCGAGATCCGGTCGAGGAGGACGTGGGATGACGATCGTTCAGTTCGTCCTGCTCGGTGCGGCCCTGTTCTCCATCGGCCTCTACGGCGTGCTCACGAGGAGGAACGCAGTTCTCGTGCTCGCGTCCGTCGAAGTGATGCTGGCCGCGGTCAACGTCAATCTCGTGGCCTTCGACGTGTACCTCGGCGACGCGTCGAGTGCCGGTCAGATCATGGCCCTGTTCATCATCGCCCTTGCTGCGGCCGAGGTCGGCATCGGCATTGCAATCGTGCTCATGATCTTCCGCAACCGGCGTTCCGCCGACGTCGACGAGCTGGACGTGATGAGGTACTGATGGTTGCCGCACTCACCCCCGTCGCCACCCGGCTTGCGCTCCTCGCCGAAGAGGGATCCCATGAGGTGAACGCGGGCGACGGCGGATGGCTGGCAGCGTGGGCGTGGCTGATCGTGGTCGTTCCCATGGTCATCACGTTCCTCATCGTCTTCTTCGGGAAGCGCTCGCCGCTCAAGGGCTGGGGCATGGCGACGTTCGGCATGGCGTTCGTCGCCGTCTACGGAACTGCGCTTGCCTGGGTCAATCTGCAGGACGGGATCCTCTACGAAGGGTCGATCGAGATCGGCAAGATCGGTGAGTTCCCGCTCCAGTGGGGATGGGTGGTAGACGGGCTGTCGATCATGATGTACTTCCTCGTCGGCGTCGTCGGCTTCCTCGTGTTCGTGTATGCCAACGGCTACATGAAGGGCGACGTCCGCTACACGTGGTTCTTCGCCTCGTTCTCGCTGTTTGCAGGCGGAATGCTCGTCCTCGTGTCGGCGCCAAACCTCATCCAGTTGATCGTGGGGTGGGAGCTGGTCGGCGTTTCCTCGTACCTGCTGATCGCCCACTACTGGGAGGACTTCGACAACGTCGACGCCGGCAACAAGGCGTTCATGGTCAACAAGGTCGCCGACGCGGGGCTGTTCATCGGCGCGATCATCATGGCGCTCAGTGCCGGTTCGTTCCAGTTCTCTGAGATCTACGAGTCGATGGTCGGGGGGAACGGGACGCTTGCCCAGTTCGGTTTCTGGGCCGGTCTTGCGCTGTTCATCGGGGCGATGGGGAAGAGCGCGCAGTTCCCATTCC
The DNA here is from genome assembly GCA_024640745.1 of Actinomycetes bacterium. GTDB lineage: Bacteria > Actinomycetota > Acidimicrobiia > Spongiisociales > UBA5794 > JAHEEL01. The sequence continues at coordinate 2,572 of JAHEEL010000170.1, read as the reverse complement.
ACGTGTGGCTGCCCGATGCGATGGCCGGTCCGACCCCGGTGTCCGCGCTCATGCACGCCGCCACCATGGTCACGGCCGGCATCTACCTCGTGGCTCGCCTGTTCCCGTTCTACCAACTGCCCGAGTACGGCGCCGACGTGAACGGGATCATCACGATCATCGGGGCCATCACCCTCTTCTTCATGGGGCTCCTCGCCCTCGTGCAGAACGACATCAAGAAGGTGCTGGCGTACTCGACCGTGAGCCAGCTCGGCTACATGATGGCGGCGATGGGCGTCGGGGCCTATACCGCCGGCCTCTTCCACCTGTTCACCCACGCCTTCTTCAAGTCACTCCTGTTCCTCGGTGCCGGTTCGGTGATCCACGCCGTCCACTCGAACAACATGTCCGACATGGGTGGCCTTCGCAAATACATGAAGTGGACGTTCTGGACCTTCATGATCGGCAGCGCTGCGCTCGTCGGCCTGTTCCCGTTCGCCGGGTTCTGGTCGAAGGACGAGATCATCGCCTCGGCGTACTACAACGCGTCGGAAGACCCGACGGCGGCCGCGTGGTTCATGGTGGTGCTCTCGATCGCCGGTGCGTTCATCACTGCGTTCTACATGGCTCGCGCCGTGTCGCTGACGTTCTTCGGCACCTATGCCGGGCACGGGGAGCCGCACGAGTCCCCGAGGATCATGACCGTGCCGCTGGTCGGGCTCGCCGCCGGCGCCGCCGGCGCCGGTCTGCTGAACATGCCGGGTCTGACCGAGGTGTTCACCGATTGGGTGACGGTCCGGGCGTTCCCCATCATGGAGCACCACTTCGAGGCGCCGAGCTGGGGGCTGATCGCGATCGTGACCCCCGTCGTTCTCGTTGCTCTCGGCATCGGGTTCTCCATCTACCGACCGCGTCCTACGCAGGCCGAGCGCGACGCGTTCAGACTTCCGGTGCTCTACCCCCTCCTCGACCACAAGTACTACATCGACGACCTCTACATGGACGGCATCGTCCGCCCGATCATGGGACCCGTCGCCGACGGGACCCTGTGGGTCGACGAGCACGTCGTTGATGCCGTTCCCAACCTGGCCGGCGGCGCCGCCAAGCACACGGCCGCCGCCGTGAACACGTTCGACCAGGATGCGGTCGACGGCGTATTCAACTCGCTGAGTTCCGCAACGGGCGCCACCGGGGGCTTCCTTCGCAAGGCGTTCACGGGACGCGTCCAGCAATACGCAGCAATCAGTTTCGCCGGCGTGGTCATCATCGCCGTGCTGTTCATGATCTTCTGATAGGAGGAGCAACGAGATGGATTGGTTCGACAGCGGCTGGGGCTTGAGCCTCATCGTCTTCCTGCCGCTGGTGGGAGCGTTGATCATCGCAGCGATCCCACGCGCCGCCGAAGCAGGACTGAAGTGGGCCGCCCTCGTCACGGCGCTCGGAACGTTCGCGCTCGCCGTCCTCCTTGCGGTGCGCTTCGACTACGGCGCCACGGCACAGATGCAGTTCGGCACCGACCTGCCGTGGATCGAGGCGATCGATGCCCGGTACCACATCGGCGTGGACGGGATTTCCCTGCCGCTCGTGGTGCTCTCGACGTTGATCACGGCCCTCGTGGTGATCTACTCCTGGAATCACTGGCCCGAGCCGCACAATCCGAAGCTGCTCATGATCCTCACCATGATCCTGGCCACCGGCATGACCGGCACATTCGTAGCCCTCGACCTGGTGCTGTTCTTCGTGTTCTTCGAGGTCGTGCTGCTCCCGATGTACTTCATGATCGGGATATGGGGCGACACCACCATCCGCAAGGTCCCGGTCGTGCACTGGGAGATCGAGATGCGACTCTACGCGTCGATCAAGTTCTTCCTCTTCACGCTCTTTGGGTCGGCGTTCATGCTGCTCGGGTTCCTCGCGCTCTACTTCAAGTCGGGCGACGCCGGGGCGCGAACGTTCGACATCCTCGAGCTGACCGCGCTCGGCCAGGCCGGCCTGTTCGCCGGGACATTCGCCTTCTGGGTCTTCGCCGCGATGTTCCTCGGATTCGCCGTGAAGGTTCCGATGTGGCCGCTGCACACTTGGCTCCCGGACGCCCACACCGCCGCCCCCACGATCGGTTCGGTGATCCTGGCCGCCATCCTCCTGAAGCTCGGGACCTACGGCTTCATCCGCATCTCGATCCCGATCCTTCCCGACGAGGCGAGGAACTGGGCGTGGTTCATCGGCGTGCTCGCGGTGATCGGCATCATCTACGGATCATTGGCGTGTCTTGCACAGAACGACATGAAGCGCCTCATCGCGTACTCCTCGGTTGGGCACATGGGGTTCGTCATGCTCGGCGTCGCAACGCTGAGCGAGATCGGCATCAACGCTGCGATCATCGGCATGGTGGCGCACGGGCTGATCACCGGCCTGCTGTTCTTCATCGCCGGTTCGATGGCGCATCGCTACCACACCCGCGACATGCACCGGCTCGGGGGTCAGTTGATCCTGATGCCGAGGATGGGCGTCATCCTCGGCTTCGCGGCGATGGCGTCGCTCGGCCTGCCGGCGCTGGCCGGCTTCTGGAGCGAGTTCATGTCGCTGCTCGCCT
>JAHEEL010000018.1 GCA_024640745.1 Actinomycetes bacterium | reverse complement strand
CGCGATCGTTGAGCTCATGGGGTCGTACCTCGATGGCGGACATCCCTTCCCCGAGCGCACCCATCTCTCCGTGCTCTTTGCAACCTTTCAGATCGAGATGTTCAAGAGCATCGAACGATGGGTCGAATTCGCACGAGACGAGATCGACCAGTGGCCGGACACCCAAGAGGTCGGCATGAGCCGCCGCACCGAGACGCTCACCCGCCTCCTCGCCCACGACGACTCACCCCTCGACGCCCGACGCGTACCGACTACACCTCGAGGCACCTAGTCGAGTGGACGCTACCGATGGTGGTGGAATCGTCAGTGGTCGCGCCGGACGGGCCCATTCATCGATGCCCACCCGGTTCAACCGGCCCGCTTCACGGTCCATCACGCCCACCGGCCTCGCTTCGCCGTCTCAGTGGCTCGCTCTTGACACTACTGCATAGTGCAGTATAGAGTTACTGCAACTTGCAGTACGGGCGCATCGTTTGAGCAACACAACGACGCCGGTAGAAGCCATGAGGAGGCAGTGAGAATGAAGAGCAACATCGAAGACCTTCCGATCGCACACGAGGCCCTCGGCGAGATGATCCGAGGACAGGACTGGGGCGGGATGACCAGCGCCTACATGCAGTACCCGACCGGACTCGACTTCTGCCCGCTGCTCGAGGGTCTGGAGCGAGACCATTGCCAGTGCCCGCACTGGGGCTTCGTCATCGAGGGACGCATCCGCGTGAACTATGAGGACGGCACCGAGGAGGCCGTGGGCCGAGGCGAGATCTACTACTGGCCCGCGGGTCACACCGTCGTGGTCGAAGAAGCGGTCAGAATGGTCGAGTTCAGTCCCCACGACCAGATGTCGCAGGTGCTCGCCCACGTCGTCGGCAAGCTGTAGGAGGGAGCCCGACTAGCGTCGAGACCACCAGGTGCCGGCATTCCCATGATCTGCTCCTGGCGATGACCGATCGGAACCCACGTCGTCGCGAGATGGCGACACCCGCGACAAGCACCGTTCATGGAAGAAGACGTGAGGGAGCCCGCCGGACCTCCGGTGGGTTCCTCGCGGCACCACCTGCATTGCCGGACCGGCATCAGCCGATGAGCCCGTGCCTCAGCTGAACAGATGACCGGTGAAGCATTCTGGGCCGAGCCCGAAGTTCTCGCGGCATCCGCCTGTGCCGAATCTCCGGGGCACGAAACGCCAAGTGGACCGGTCAGCATTGGCTTGTCCGAAGTCGATGGGTTGTCGACGCCGGGGGCGTTCGGTAGGTTCGGTGAAGAATGGGAGAGGCCCGGTGCCTGAACGATCCGCCAAGGACAAGATGCTGGCGGGAGAGCCGTACAACATGCTCGATCCCGGTCTCGAGGCGGTGCGGCGCACAACGAGGGACCTGGTCTATCGATTCAACCATGCCGCCACGATGTCGGAACGTCGCGTCATTTCGGAACGACTGTTCGGTCGGATCGGTGAGCAGTCCATGGTCGAACCGCCGTTCCACTGCAGTTACGGAGAGAACACCTACATTGGCGACCACGTCTACCTCAACGCGTTCGGCACGATTCTCGACAACAACGAGGTCCGTATCGGCAACCACGTCATGATCGGTCCGGCTGTTCAGATCTACACGGCTGCCCACCTCCTCCAGGCGGAGGCCCGGATCGCAGGGTGGGAGGTGACCAAGCCGGTCGTGATCGAAGACAACGTGTGGATCGGCGGTTCTGCGGTCGTCCTCCCGGGCGTGACGGTTGGGAGCAATGCCGTGGTCGGCGCTGGCGCAGTCGTCACGCGAGATGTTCCCCCGGGTGTGGTCGTCGTTGGGAATCCGGCCAGCGTGGTGCGGGAGATCGATCAACGCCGCTTCGCCTAGGCGGACGGAACGTCTCGAAGGAGACCATCACGATCGGCGATCTGCGGCATCGACTCCCGTATGTGCCGACACACGTGGCCGGATTCGGAGTCTTGATTCTGAGTGGCGCCGGCTCACGGCGTATTCATGGAAGCCTCACCTGCGTCACATGCTCCTTTCAGACGCGGCGCCGATACTTCGGGCATGTTCGAGAAAGGAACAGAATCATGAAGAAGGCGTTTGTTCTCCTCCTTGCAGTGGGGCTGCTGGTTGTCGTGATGGCGACCACCGCTGTGGCAGTAGCTCCGGGTGACGGCGTTCGCGATCTCGCCGGGGCCGGATCCCAAGCGGGTAACGGCCACGCGTGGGGTGTCAGCAGCGCCGTCGATTCCGGAGTCGGCATCCGCGACGCTTTCGTCGACGCCGATGGCGACGGTGTTTGCGACAATCTCGTGGATGCCGATGGTGACGGCATCAATGAACTGCGCAGCACGCGAGGTGAGGGTGGCCACGGTCCTCACGGCTCCGGGAATTGCGACGGGGACGGTTTCGTCGATGCCGATGGCGACGGCGCCTGCGACAACGCCGGCAGTGGCGGGGCCCAGCAGCGGATGAGGGGAAACAGCTAGAACCACACTCGTTTTCGACGTAGTCGGTCGACCTCCGGGCCGATAGGGATGCTCCCCCAACGGTGGGGGAGCATCCTGCGTCCGGGCCGGTGTGGAGAAACGCGATCAACGGTTCGGCCGAGTGGGATCCCAAATCGGAACTGCAGCGCCGCAGGTGGCTATGACCGTTCTCTGGCCTGTTCCACGAACCAGGTCTCCATCTCGCCTTTGCCCTTGATGGCGACGGTGCCGCGAGGTGCGCAGACGAAGTCCTGGTGGATCAGCTCGTGGGTCGCCGTTGATATGTGAATGCGGCCGGGTACTCCGTGAGATTCCATCCTGGCGGCGGTGTTGACGGTGTCTCCCCAGATGTCGTATTGGAACTTGTGCGTGCCGATAACGCCTCCGACGACCGGGCCTGAGTTGATGCCAATCCGGAAGTCGATGCGGCGCCCGCCAACGGGTGGGAGCGTCGCGAAATGGGCCTTCATATCGAGTGCCAGACCGGCGAGCGCAGCGGCATGGTCATCGCGCGGGAACGGAACACCGGCGGCCACCATGTACCCGTCACCGATGGTGCGTATCTTCTCGACATCGTGTTCTTGGGCCAATGTATCGAATACCGAGTACACGTCGTTGAGCCATTCGACGAGCTCCTCGGCCGACAACACCTCTGAGAGCGGGGTGAAGCCAACGATATCTGCGAACAACACGCTGGCAGAGTCGAAGCGATCTGCGATGATTCCCGGCTCTGTCTTGAGTCGCTGAGCGATCGCCCCGGGGAGGATGTTGAGGAGCAGACGCTCGGACTCTGACCTCTCCTCCTCCAGTTCGGCCATGAGAGCCCGCATGAGGTTCGCGTTCTGCTCCTGGAGGATCTCCAGCGTCTCCAGCTTGCGTTCGGCCCTCACCAGCTTCGTTTGTAGATTTCGATTGTGCCTCGCGAGCAGCACTGGGTCCGGCGCCTCTGAGTCGCTCATGTTCCAATGAGAGCGATCACACAGGTCTCGTTGTGAAAGCTCGGAGTCGAGTCGAAGCCGAGCGGAGCGATCTCACCGAACGCGTAGAACCCGGACACGGGAAGATCCTGGCCCAGAGCGGCTCTTATGCGATTGATCTCCCCGCTCGTGCGCGTTCCGAGCAGGAAGCCTCGCACCGCGCAAGAAGCGATCAGAGCGCCCTCCGGCTCTGTGCCGTCGGGTAGCCCAGACATCGCTTCGGCGAGGGAGGTCTCAGTTCCGCGGAGGATCTCCTCGGTCGTGGCCATCGCCAGTTGCACGGTGGATCCTTGGGGAATCGAGCCGAAGAAGGTTGCGGAGCCGTCGTGATCGTCGTATTGCATTGGGGCGCGGAGATAGTACCGGCCGGTATCGTGGTCGAGGATTGCTAGGGGGTTTGCGATTGCCGGTTCGCTGTTCATCCCCAGATAGCGCCGGTAGAAATCCAGAATCGGTTCGCCGTCGATCTCGTAGACCTTGGACTCGTCCGATCGCGTGACGACCGCGGTCTTGCCAACTGGGCTCCACCCGTGTGCAACGCCAACGGAGACCTTCAGCGGACCCGATACCAGGAGGACCGGGAGCGAACCCGTGAGGACCTGGTTGCCGTAGAACTGGACGCCACCGAGCCACGGCATTGCTATCGGGAAGTCTGGCGCTGCCCCGCCACCGAACACTGGGACGGTGCGTCCCAGAGCTTCCCCTATCTCCAGGGTGACGGCTGTTGGATCGAAGTCCTCCACGGTGGGCGTGACGATGAGGAGTGCCGGTTCCTTGTCTGTCTTGCTGGTCGCTTCCTCGACGGCCCGTCGAACCGCCGACTTGACACCGGCCGCGACGTCGCTTCCCAGGCCGGCCGTGAAATCGAGTTGGTCCGACGCGAACAGGGTGAGAGTTGTCGAGCCTTCGGCATACTCCGCAGCCGACGACATCGGAGCCATCGTGGTGCAGCCGATCAGGTCCATGTCTGGGTAGGCGGCGGTGACGACGGAGAGGAACGTTTCGAAGTCGAGACCGTGAGACGCAAGCAGGAGCCCTGCCTGTGGCTCCCGGCCGCCGAGCGCATCGGTGCATTGAGCAAGGATCTCTCGAGCCGCGAATTCGCCGTCGAGTTCGTCAGACTGCCCCACAACCATTCTCAGCACGGTGAGTGCTCCAATCGATCGACTTGGCGATGGTACGCCAACAACCAAACCAAGTGGCTTGTCGGGTGTCGGACCGGGGCCCCCACGGGTGTTGATACGGACGATCACCCGGCACGCGGGCCGCCGGATCCGTCGGTCTGGTGGATGGGTAGGAGAATCAGCTGCCTTCAGAGACCTCGTAGATCTCGTCGGCGACGAGACCGTGTGCTTCACGGTGGACCCGTGCGGCCGTCTCGGCGTCGGGGGCGTCGACCAGGCAGAAGATCTTCCCTGCCTTCTCGTCGACCCAGTAGCGCTTGTAGTTCACGCCGTATTCGGCTTGTGTCTCGAGGTCGGCTTGGTGCGCCCCAGCGACATCGCCGGCGGATACGCCGCCGTCCAGTGTGTGCACGTCCAGATACGTTGGCATGGTCTATCCCTCCCCGGATAGCGAGCTCATCGTGACTGACCCTACGCGCAACGCAGCTCGCCGGGCCGGGTTTTCTTGGTCTACATGGTCGACAGGTCAGCCCATGCGGGACAACGAGAGGATGTTGCCCTCACTGTCCTTGAACCAGGCTGCCTTGTCGTCGCTGTCGGGCATCGTGATCACGCCGTCAACGGTTGAACCGAACTCTCCGAAGTCGACCTCTTCGAAGGTGACACCGCGCGCACGAAGCTCGGCGATCGCTCCGTCGAAGTCGTCCACGCGGAATCCGGCCGCCGTCGCTTTGTTGGTGCCGGCGAACGCCGACTGATAGAGGAGGAATGTGGCGCCACCGACCTCGTACTCGGCGCTGCCGTACTCGTCTTCTCGGACCGGTTCAAGACCGAGCTTCTCCGAATACCACCGCTTCGCTCGATCGAGGTCAGACGCGGGGAGGACGGGGTGGAGTGGTGCTTTTCCGAACATGTGGATCTCCTATCACGAGTCGTCGCCACGTGATCGAACCTACTCGTCGAATCTGCACCGTGCTGACCCAAGTTCTCAGAGAGCGAGGCACACGATGGAGGCGAGACACCCGTCGTCGACAGGAACCTAACCACGCCTTCGAACGGGACCGCGGTGTGGCGAAGCTTTCGCGACGAACGGTCCTTGTCCGCGGCACGAGCGGGCATGGGCAACGCAAGGTGAAGCTGGATCAGCGAAAGCAACACTGGGGCGGTCGATGGGGGTCTTGGCCGATTTGAGGTGAAAGACTCTTGAACCCCACGTCGGCGGGGTGGGACAATCGAGGAGAGCCGCAGGGCGGTGGTCTATGGCCGACGATCAGGTGAGGATCGACCCGCAGTTCTCCCCGCCTCCACCGAGTGATGGGCCGGGTCGCCGGGTGCGGATCGTCGCGATCGTGGCCGTGGCGATTGCGGCATTCGCTTACGGCTGGCTGCTCCGGTCCCCGTCGTCGGGTGAATCGGAACAGGAGGAGGTAGCGGTCACGACGAGCACGGCGCTTCCCGCGGAGACCGTGGCGGCGTCGACGACGACTCGACCATCGACCACGACGACCACCGAGCCGCTCGCCGTCGTGGGGTTGCAAGTGCCCCTGGGAGAGGCCGTGCCGGGGTTCACCGACACGATCACCATGGCGGTGTGGAGCGACCCGGGGATGGATGTGATGCGATGGAAGCCGTCGGAACCGGAAGCGGAGACGATCGCGTCGTTCCGCAGCGATGAGCTAGGTTTCTTCGCCGGACTGGACGCTTCAGGCAGCTGGTACGCCGTCAAGGATGACAGCGGCGTGTTGCGCGTTCGCCCGCTGCTCGGACTGGGCTCTTCGGGCACCGCCGTGGACGTCGACGAGCCCTGGGCATGGTCATCGACGTTTCGTGAGGCGGTTGCGGTACGCGTGACCACAGAAGCGTGGCATGAGACCGAACCAGGCCGGTTGGCGTGGCTGACGTGTTGGGGGACCCCAGGTGGCCCGGGCACGCTGTACACCTTGGATGTTGCCGAGGGCGCGGCTGAGCCTCGTCCGGTTCGTTCGATCGAGCGGGTGTGTCCTGAGGACTCGGGAGCATGGCTTGGAGGCTGGGGCGCGGGAGCCTGGCTCGAGGGTTGGGGTGGCTGGGGATTCGCGTTGGTGCGGTGGGAGGACGAGCGCGTTGAGTTCGTTCTCCTCGACGGCGACGGCATCGAGGTTGCCTCAATCGCTGATGACTCCGGCAATATCGGGCTATGGGCAGGTCCCGGCGGCGCCATCATGCGAACCGGCCTGCCGGGAGTGTCGGGGTCCTCGTCCCTGCTATCCGTCGACGGCCGGCGCCACGACCGCGTGCCGGGACTTTCCCACGACCAATGGGTTGACGATGCTTTGTGGTCTCCGGACGGGTCGATGCTTGCCCTCTCCCTCCGGCGCTCTCTCACCGACGTTCCGACGATGCGCGTCGTCGAGATGGCTACCGGCGCCGAAATCGTCGAGATTGCCGAATCGGAACGAGAGGTCTGGCCGATCGCCTGGTCGAAGGATGGCCGCCTCCTCTTCCTCGAGCGCAGCGCCGGCGACTTCTACGAGGAATCAGCTGGCAACGGCGTTGGGGAGCCGCCGATGGAGTTGGTGGTCTACGACACCGAAACGAACCTCGCCCATAGCATCCCCCTGCCAGAAGGATGGTTCGTGGAAGAGATCCGCACGAGCGAGCTCGCTCTGCCCGCCGAGCAGCTCACGCCGGTGCAATGGGGGATCACCATCGATGACGCAGGTTCGGGTGTCCACTCGGTCGACATGATCGTGGATGCTCGTCCTCTGACACCCGATCAGGTTGAAGACGTTTCCGGCCGGCTCGTCTGGGATGAAACGGTCGTCGACCTCTGCCACATGGACATCAGGGAGGTGGGAGCCGGCTTCGTTCACGTCGGTGACATCTTCGGAACCGGCGAAGGGTGCGGCACCGATCCGACCGCGATGCAGGATGCCTTCGATGCGTTCGGTGTGCCGGAGACGGCCTGTGTGTCGGTCGGTGTTGCCGGACTCGACCACGAATACTGTGCGCCGTTGAGCTAGGCAACGCAGGCAATCGCACGCCGCACAACCCTGGCGATGTGGCGTATGGCGTGGCGTCCTGGCGGTTGTCGTGACATGATGGGAGAGGAGCGTGAGGAGGTGTGTCGGTATGCCGACGTGGATCAAGAGGATGATCGTATTCGCAGGCCTGACCGCTGCGGTGGTGGCCGTCGTCCGCAGGGTGGACTTCAAGGGGTGGATGCGGTCCCAGGTGGCGGTTCCGCACGGGCGGAGTGGCCGGATCGCTGCGCTGGCGATGCCGATGTTCCACAAGCTGTTCTACGGCCCTGCGGCGGAGCGCCTCGAGCTCGGTTCTGATGATGTGCTGCTCGACGTCGCGTGCGGGTCCGGTGTCTTCCTCGACCAATACGCATCGCATGTAGCCCGCATCGCAGGAATCGACCTCTCGGGTATCCAGATCGAACTGGCGCAGAAACGACTCCACGACAGACTCGAAAGTGGTAGCGCCGAGATCGTCGAGGGTGATGCTGCGGCGCTGCCGTGGGATGACGATGTCTTCACCGCAGCGGCATGTCTGGGAAGCCTCGAGTACTTCGACGATCCTGCGGGCACAGTGGCGGAGATCTACCGCGTCCTGCAGCCCGGGGGGAGGGCCGTCGTGACCTACGGGGTCGATGACAACGCTCATGCGATCGTGAAGCAGACCGAACAGTGGGGGCTGCCCCACCCGACGGAAGCCGAAGCACGCAAGCTCTTCGAGGACGGAGGGTTCTCGCTCGCCGACATCTCCCATCTCGACGGGGACTATCCCGCACGCTACGTGCGGGCCGTCAAACCTGAATAGGGAACGGAAGTTCCGCAATGATCCGCTGGCATTGCAGCCAAAGGAGGCATCCCGACGACCCGACCGCTCCAGTACGTTCGAGCGCCATGGTCGCCCGCACTCGTCACGGTCCGGTTCCCAATCCGAGCTCGCGGTGGGTCGCACCCATGCAGCGATCCATGATCACCGTGAGCCCGGCTTGCCGTCCGATCGCCTCTGCCTCGGGTGAGACGATTCCGAGTTGGAGCCAGAGGACCTGCGCGCCGAGCGTGACTGCGTCTTCGGCAATGCCGGGCGCCTCGTCGGCGGGTCGGAAGACCTCAACAACGTCAATTCCGACATCGATGTCGGCCAGCGAGTCATAGGCCTTTTCGCCGAAGACTTCAGCGTGAGCGGGCGTGACGGGCACGATGCGGTAGCCCTGTGACTGGAGGTAGCGCGGTATGAAGTTCGCCGGCTTGTCCGGGTTCGGCGTAGCTCCCACTACTGCAATCGTTCGCGTCGACGCGTAGATATCCCGCAGGGTCCGTTCGAGACTGGCATCCATGATCCGCGACGCTACCAACATTCAACGAGCTTCGGCGACCCCGTGATGCAGGTCCTCTTCGGCGGCGTCGGGCGCATGGAAAACCTCGCTCTGACAGGACCCGAACCCCACAGAGCTTGCTTCTTCATCACCGGAGCCCCACCACCCGCCTCCGTTCACAGGTCCGCGATGTGCCGCTTGATCGGGCGTGGGTCGCAGTTTGGACAGAGAAGCGTCGCGCCGTATCGGACGCGGTGACGACCGCAGATACTGCACGGTTCACCGCGCCGGGCTGCGTCTTGAGACCCGCTCGCAGCCCACGCTGCAACGCGAGACCCCGAACGCCTCTCCTCAGTCAGGATGTCGACGGTACGGGCTGCAACGACACCGAATGTGATTGCCACTACCGCAAGTGACGCGATCGTTGCGCCGAAGCCGGCAAGCCCACCAGTGTGCGTCCCAACCCACAAGCATGCCGCGGCAATCGCGATGCCGGCGACTCCAAAGCGGACTACTCGGATCAAGCCGGACATGAATCCGTCAACCATTCTGACGCTCCAGTGCTCGGGCGCGACCAGCCATTGCACCGTATCACGCCACCATCGGCGCCCATATGGGCCGTTTGTCAGTTGACGGATCGTGAAGGCCCTTCGATCAAACTCGCCTCGTGGTCACCTGGCCGGTGCGGCATAGCGATACAGAGCAAGCACAGCCGTTCCTCCCGGTAGAGCAATTCGGGAACGCGGTTCCGACTCGAGCGCCGGAGTCTGACGATCTGATCCGGATCAGCTTCGTGGATCGTGACGGTATCGGGCGTGACGGGTCCGCCGAGGAAGTGGACGTGTCCGCCAATTCGGAGACTGAACGTTGGTTTCGTGGTAGCCAGCGCTTGCGGACACGCCCACTACGACAAGCGTACGCACCGAATCGATTCCGTGTGACAACGGCGTCTGCAAAACGAGCCGTCCGTGATGCTGGATCGCGGCTCAACGCGCGCGCCGAGCGGGCCGATAAAAGCTTCACGGGCCGGGAAACGCATCAGCGAACAATGCCCACGGTCGATTGCCGGCCGTGGGCATTCGCTGTGGCGATGCTCGTGTCGGCGATTGACGGCGGCATGATCAAAAGGCCGGCCCCCGAGTGGTGAGTCGGCGGCTACGCAACCTCCCGAGAACCTCAGCTAGGCGCCTTCGATGAGATCCCGGTACGCGCGGAGGTGTTGGACCGCGAGCGCGGTCTCGCCGAGCTCTTCGTATAGGGTCGACAGGTTGAACCGCGCATCAGCGAAGCGAGGTGCGAGCTCGATCGCCTTCTCGTAGGCAGCGACCGCCCCTTCGATGTTCCCGAGATCCTGGCAGGCAACACCAATGTTGTAGTGGGTGATGGCGTCGTCGCCGTCGATCGCCCGTGCGGCGCGGTATTCGTCGAGCGCTTCGTGGGTCATCCCCGCAGCGTGGAGCAGCCTGCCGAGGTTCAAGTGCGCGTCGGCGAACGTGTCGTCGATCTCGATCGATCGCCGGTACGCCTCCTCGGCGGCCGTCGGGTCCGACGATTCGATCGCGTCGGCATGGGCGTACCACTCGATGGCTGTGCGTTCGTGCTGCGCAGAGGGTGACGCGTCGACGACCGAGGCGATGCGGTTCGTGGTGGCTTCAACGTCGAGATCGAGCACCATCTGTCGGGTCACCGGGTCCCACGTCGTGGTGTCCACGCGTACGACGACCGACCTGCCGCTCCGATCGAGCGATGTGGTTGCCAATGAGGTGCTGTCCGGAAGCTGATCGAGCAGCGACGTGACCGCTGCTCTGACGTTGTGCAGCGCCACCCCGGAACGGATCAGCTCGGCAACCGATCGCAGGACGACGAGATCTTGGAACGAGAACAGGAACTTGCCCCGAGCACCGATCGTGGGCGTGAGCGCGCCGTCGGCGACCAACGCCCGAACCTGCCGAGGGGAGAGCTCCAGCATGTCGGAGACCTGTCGTACCGAATACCGGTCGTCAGGATCGATCGAGCCGTGAGATGTCATCACTCGCAGCGTTCGTCGTCTGTGGTCACTTCTTCGTGTTCGCGCGCCTTTTCGCGGGTGTCGCCGGCGCAGCCTTCTTGGCAGGCTTGCGTTTGGAGGACGTCGCCGAGGAGGCCTTCGTCGACGCCCCCTTCTTGGTTGGCTTCCGCGTGCGTGTGTCGCCCGAGCCGGTCTTCTTCGGAGCCGCGTCGGATTCGTCCCCAAGGCTTGCCTTGAGGGCAGCCATCAGGTCGATGACCTGAGCCTTTGGCTCTTCCCTGGTGGCGAACGTCATCTCCTGGCCCGCGATCTTCTGCTCGATCGCAGCCAGAATCCGGTCCTTGACGCCGTCGCTGTACTCTTCTGGGTCGAACGTGTCGCTGGCGATCTGTTCCACAAGCTGCACGGCCAGCGCAAGCTCGGCCTCGTCAACCGCTGCGGCGCTCGAATCGACATCATCGAAGGCGCGAATCTCGTCGGAGTACCGCAGCTGTTGCATGACGATGCCTTCTTCGAATGGCCGGAGCAGCACCAGGTAGTCCTTGCCCCGTGCCGCGTAGCGGGCCAGGGCAGCCCGGCCTGTTGCCTTCATGGCTTCCGACAGCAGGGCGTACGGCTTGGCGCCACCCTTGTCGGGCCCGAGATAGTACGCCTTCTCGAAGTAGAGCGGATCGACTTGATCGAGCGGCACAAACTCCTTGATGTCGATCGACTGGGTTGGAGGAACCTCGATCTCCTTCAACTCCTCGGGTGCGAAAGTGACGTACTGATCCTTCGCGAACTCGTATCCCTTGACGAGCTCGTCACGCGTGACCGTGACCTCGTCGGTCGGGCAGTACAACTGCTGGCGGACGCGGGTTCCGCACGCCGCGTGGATCGAGTTGAACTGAATTCGCGCACCCGATTCGTTGGTTGAGAACAGCTTCACGGGTATCGCTACGAGACCGAAGCTGATCGTTCCTGATGCAATTGCACGTGCCATAGGGACTCTTGTATAGCACAGAGCGGGAAAAGCGGCCCTAAGAATTTGTGGGCTCGACGCAGACCCGAGGGGACCGTTCCTGGGCGTCGGCGATGGCCCGGCGACGATTCGACTGCTCATCTAGCATCGATCGCATGACGACGCCGAGCCCCTCAGAAGGCGACCGTCTCGGACCGTATCGAGCCAAACGATCAGCCGAAGCAACGCCCGAGCCGGTCGGCGGGACGGAGCGAGATCGGTCGGGGATCTTCGTGGTCCAGAAGCATGCAGCGAGCCGGTTGCACTACGACCTGAGGCTGGAACACGACGGCGTCCTGTTGTCGTGGGCCGTCCCGGCCGGAGCTTCCCTCGACCCTTCCGTGAAGCGGTTCGCGGCACACACGGAAGATCACCCACTCGAGTACGCGGACTTCGAAGGCGTCATCCCCGCAGGTGAGTACGGCGGCGGTGAGATGATCGTGTGGGATCGGGGCGCTCTCTCGTGGGACGAGGATCCCGACGACGGCATGGCGAAGGGAAAGCTCCTGTTCTCGCTCGCCGGATACAAGCTCCACGGGCAGTGGACGCTCGTGCAGATGAAGAAGAATCCGACCGAGTGGCTGCTCATCAAGAAGGCCGACGGCTGGGACCGCGAAGGAGCAGACGTATTCAACGAGCAGTCGATCCTCTCCGGCCTCAATGTGGAGGACCTCAGGAGCGGCAGCGACAAGCAGCAGCAGCTGAAGAAGGAACTGCTCGAGGTCGGCGCGACCGAATCCAACGTCGACGGGACGACACTGGAGGTGATGCTCGCCAAGGCCGCCGACGCGCCGTTCAGCGACGAAGAGTGGCTCTTTGAGGTGAAGTACGACGGCTATCGGGTCGTTGCCACCAAGTCCGACCGCTCGGTGGCCTTGCGCTACCGCAGCGGGCAGAACGCAACGGATCTCTTCCCCGAGATCGCCTCGGCGATCCGCCGCCTTCCCTTCGAGCAGCTCGTCGTCGATGGTGAGGTGGTGATCCTCGACGACGACGGGACGCCGAGCTTTCAGTTGCTCCAGCAACGCGCCCGACTCTCCAATCGCCGCGATATCAGCCGCGCGGCAGTGCGACTCCCGGCAACGTTCTTCGGCTTCGACCTCGTGGGATTCAACGGACTCGACGTCCGGCCGGTTGCGCTTGCCGACCGCAAGCGGATCCTCGGTGAGGTGCTCCCTCCCCTCGGGCCCGTTCGATTCGCCGATCACTTCGCCGGGGTCGGAGAGTCGCTCTTCGAGCAGACGTTGGCGCTGGGCCTCGAGGGGATCATGGCGAAGCGGGCAACGTCCAGATACGTCGGCGGACGTTCCGATCAATGGCTCAAGATCCGCGCAGAACAGATCGGGACGTTTGCGATCGTCGGCTACACCACCGGCAAACGCCCCTCATCCGGCATCGGTGCACTCCACCTCGGGGCGATTTCCCGCGGTGCACTGACCTATGCCGGGCGGGTTGGCTCCGGATTCAGCGAAGCAACGCTCGGGCGGCTTCGCGCGCGGTTGGATGAGGAGGTTGTGGCCGAGCCCAGCGTCCTCGGTGCGCCGCGCGAGGTTGCGACGACCGTATGGGTCCACCCCACGCTTCAATGCACGGTGCGATTCAAGGAAGTGACCGACGCCGGCGCACTTCGGCATCCCGTGTTCGTCGCATTCGAGCCACTCGAATTTGATGCCGTCATGGACCTCGATCTCCACAGTCACACCGCTCCGCCGCCTGAAATCCGGGATGCCCATTCCGTCGAGCCGACCAATACGGCCAAAGTGTTCTGGCCCGAGGAGGGGTACACGAAAGGCGACCTCATCGACTACTACACGGCGGTCGCCGACCACCTCCTGCCCTACCTGGCGGATCGTCCGTTGGTTCTCGATCGGTATCCGGACGGCATCCACGGAAAGTCCTTCTTCCAGAAGAACGCCCCGGACTTCGTTCCCGACTGGGTACGCACCGAGCAGGTGTCGGCGGGGGACGGCAGTAGCGCCTACTTCATCGTCGATGACGTCGAGGCACTGCGCTACCTCGCAAACCTGGCGACGATACCGATCCACGTGTGGGCGAGCACGGTGGAGCACATCGGCGCTCCCGATTGGTGCGTGCTGGATCTCGACCCGAAGGAGGCACCAGTCTCGTCGGTCGTTTCCGTGGCCAAGACAATCAAGCACACGTGCGATGCGATGGGTCTTCCGAGCTATCCCAAGACGAGCGGCAAGACCGGCCTCCACATCCTGGTGCCGATGGGCCGAGGATACGACTACGACCAGCAGCGACTCCTCGGTGAGCTGATCGCCCGCGTGGTCGAGGCGGAAGTCGGTGACCTCGCGACAACGGCACGAAATCCGCAGGCCCGAGACGGCAAGGTGTATCTCGACTATCTCCAGAACGGGCGAGGCAAGCTGATTGTCGCCCCCTACAGCGTGCGGCCCGTGCCGGACGCAACGGTATCGGCCCCTCTGAGATGGCGTGAGGTATCCAAGAACCTGGACGTCGCACGATTCACGATCAAGTCGATGCCGCGCCGCCTGGCCTCGATGAAGGACGACCCGCTGCTCGGGGTGTTGACCGATGCCCCCGACATCAAGGCCGGCCTGAAGGCGCTGGCGGCCAGGTACCCGGGCTAGGCGTTCGGCGATGTCAGGCGTCGGATCGCGCTCTTGATCGGAGAGCGTGTCGCTCGCCGAGGATTGAGTCAGCGACCTTGGCCGCGAATGTAGGCGGCAAGGCGGCGGTTGCCGGCCCCCTCCGCGATCTCGGCGGCGGACTTCCCGGCGAAGCCGGGCGCGCCCGAGCCGTCGATGTTCACGTCGGCGCCGGCTCTCTCGAGCAGCCGCGCGACCTCGTTGTGCGCGCCGATCACCGCAAGCATGAGCGCGCTGAGGTGGAACTTCGAGGTGTGGTCGAGATCAGCCCCCTCGGCGATCAGCCATGCGACCGCGTCTTCCTGGCCCTCGTGGGCAGCTCGCATCAGCGCGGTCAGGCCGTAGCCGTCCTTGGCGTCGATGTCGTGGCCGCTGCGCCGCATGCGGTCGAGCACACGGACGCCACCGACCGCTGCCGCCCGTTCCCAGCTGAGCCGATGCTCCGAGGTCGCGACCGTATGACTGCCGATGCCCACATGTGGTTCGGCCGGCGGAGGGCACGGACGGACGCACGTGCGGCATGCGCCGGACCTTGCCACAATGGTCTTATGGCAGTCGGCAGAGCGGAGCGACGCAAGGAACGCGAGCCCCAAGTCGGTGCCATTTTCGGAACCGCCGAAGGTGAACTGGCTCTCGATCTTCTCGACATCGTCGATCTCGCGTGGCACGACTGCTACGGCGACGTTTCCCCGCCTCGATCGGTGATTGAAGACATGATCACGCTGAGCGATGGGACGATTAGCGGGCTCATCAAGGCGGCGCAGCTGGGCCTCACCGACTGGCGAGACCTCAAACTGGCGGCCGAGGAGTGGGACAGCAGGACGTGAATCCCAGGGGAGAAGTTTCCGCGCCAGCTGTCCGGGGCATTGAAGCAGCTGCCTCGCGGAGGCGACCGAGCTGCGTGCCCCTCGCCGTCATAGTCTCCGCATTCTGAGATCGGGACCGAGGACTACGCTCGCAACGTGAACGATCGCGCGATGCTCTTTCTTGAACTCATTGCCGTCCCTTCCGGACCAGGGACCGACCATGGCCGTTGGTGAGGTGTTTGTCGAGGCAGGTGGCCGCGAGATACGTATCTCGAGCGCACACAAGGTCATGTTCCCCGAGCAGGGTTGGACCAAGCTCGACGTCGTCGAGCACTACCTCATGTGCGCGACCGGCGCGCTGCGCGGCGTCTCCAACCGGCCAACGATGCTCAAGCGCTGGAACCGCGGCGTCGGTGAACCGCCGCTGTTCGTGAAGCGCCCGAAGAATGCCCCCAACCTGGTCGATGTTCGCTTCCCCTCAGCTCGGCCGGGTCGCATGTTCGCACCGCAAGACGAAGGCGACGTCATCTGGATGGCGCAGATGAACTGCATCGATCTCAACCCGTGGAATGCCCGTGCTGGTGATCTTGGCCATCCCGACGAGCTGCGGATCGATCTCGACCCGACGGACGGCTACGACTTCGAGGCGACCCGCGACGTTGCCGGCACGGTCAAGGAGGTCCTCGACGAGCTCGGCCTGATCGGCTGGCCGAAGACTTCGGGCAATCGTGGCATCCACATCTACGTCAGACTCGAGCGTTTGTGGGACTTCTTCCAGGTGCGGCGCGCCGGCCTCGCCATCGCCCGCGAGGTGGAGCGTCGCCACGAGCTGGCAACGACGGATTGGTGGAAGGAGGAGCGCGACGGCGTCTTCCTGGACTTCAACCAGAACGCCTGGGACAAGACGATTGCCAGCGCCTACTCGATCCGACACACCGGCTGGGTCTCGACACCCTTCCGTTGGGATGAGCTCGACACCATCGACCACCGGGCGATGGACCTCATGAGCTTCAAGGAGCGCTGGACCCAGGTCGGCGACCTCACAGACGGCATCGATGAGGCGGCCTGCTTGCTCGACGCCGCCTTGGCCCTCGTTGCCGCCGACGAAGAACGGGGTATCGGCGACGCCCCCTGGCCGCCGCACTACCCCAAGATGCCCGGCGAACCGCCCCGCGTGCAGCCCTCGAAGAAGCGCGCCGAGAACTGGGAAGAAGACCCGGGAACCTAGGAAACGACCTCGTCGAAGCCGACGCCCACCGGGCGCTCGAGCTGGTCCAAGGTGCATTCGTCCGCCGGCTTGTCGGGACGCCACCGCTCGAAGCGGGTGGCATGGCGAAAGCGACCGCCCTCGAGCTGGTCGTAGCTGATCTGAACCACGACGCCCGGTGAGACCGGGGTCCAGTCGGTTTCCCTGCCGGTCGACCAGCGGCTCTGGGTGCCCGGGACTCTGACCGCGTCACCGCCGAAGCTCTCCTCCGAGCGGATCTCCTCGAACCGGCGCAGCAGCTCGACCCGGTCGTGATTCGAGAAACCGGAGCAGTGGCCCATGAAGTGGAAGTTGCCGTCATCGTCGAACAGGCCGAGCAGAATGGAGCCAATCTTGTCGCCGTCCTTGTGGACCCGGTACCCACCCACCACACAGTCACAATCGCGCCGGTGTTTCCACTTGATCCAGACGCGCTTGTCCTCGACGTACGCACCGTCGTCGAGCTTGCAGATGATCCCGTCACAGCCGGCGCCCTCGTACTCGACGAACCAGCGCTCGGCTTCAGCGAAGTCGCTCGTCACCGGGCTGAGGTGCCAGGGAAACTCGAGGTCTGCAAGGAGGCGCTCGAGCTGCGCCCGACGCTCGGTCCAGGGTGCACCGCGCAGATCCTGTCCGTCGACGGCGAGCAGGTCAAAAGCCACCAGCTCGGCGGGGATCTCACGAGACAGCAGCTCGATTCGAGAGGCCGCCGGATGGATCCGACTCTGGAGTTTGTCGAATTGGGTGACGTCGTCGATGACCACGACCACCTCGCCGTCGACCACCGTCCCTGCCGGAAGCTGATCGAGCGCAGGAACGAGTTCCGGGAAGTACCGAAGCAGCGGTTTGCGGTTGCGGCTCTCCAGCTTCGGCTCGGCACCACCCCAGGCCACGACCCGGAAGCCATCCCACTTGGGTTCATACACCCAGCCTTCGCCTTGCGGAGGAGTCTCTCGCACCCGTGCCTTCATGGGCCTGATCGGTGAAGCAAACGGCCAGTCGGTCATCCGCCGAGCATACGCATCCCGATCGGTGGATCGCGTGGGGGAGCGCGACGGCATCGGCCCCCGCAACCCCGTCTACATCTCGACGAGCACCTCGGCTATGGCGATCTCGGGTGGTGCCTTGGCGAGAAGCGACCACCCCTTTCAACCCTTGCGTCCTGCGAGCTAGAGTGCCGGGACGAGCGAAGGGAGGCCCTGATGGCAGATGGGCGCAACGATGCGGACGGAGCGGGCTCGGTCCCCTCGTCGAGTGGGTCGCCTTCGCGACGGTGGATGTGGCTGTGGCTTCTGGTACCCATAGCGATGGGTTTTGGCCTGTACCTCTGGATCGTGGTGTGACCGGCTGTCGATCTCGCAACACCACATCCTGAATCCGCACCAGCACGCGAACGATCACGGCAGTCGCCGCCGGAGTGGCCGGGGCCTGCGCTTCGCAGTCGGGGATCAAGGCTTGGCTCGGCTTGAACCGGTCCCATGTGCCAACGCGTGAAGCCCCGACACGGTCTCAGGGTTCTCGGGGTTGGAGTGGGGTGATGCCCGATTGATCATCGGGCACCGTTTGTCCACGATGCAGCTATGGAAGCTCAACTCCAAAGCGTCGCAGACCGGGCGGGCCTCCTCCTGATGAGCCCGCAGCTGTGGGCCGCCATGGCGGCGAGCTTCCTCGCGCTCGTGACCG